>JBGPMS010000016.1:0-30542 GCA_041487115.1 Gammaproteobacteria bacterium | reverse complement strand
TTCTCCATGAGCTGTCGAGTCTGCACGTCGAGCGCGCTGAACGGCTCGTCCATCAGCAGGACCCGCGGCTGCAGGATCCAGGTCTGCGCCAGCGCCACGCGCTTGCGCATGCCGCCCGACAGTTCGTGCGGATACTTGGCCGCGTGCGCCGCGAGCCCTACGCGCTCCAGCCACGGCCGCGCCCGCTCCCGGGCTGCGTGCCTCGGGACACTGCGGAACTCGAGGCCGGCGGCCACATTGTCGAGCGCGTTGCGCCAGGGGAACAGCGAGTCGGGTTGAAACAAATAGCCGGCGCCACGATTGATCCCGCTCAGCGGCTCGCCGAATGCGCGGACCTCACCGCCGGTAGGCATGAGCAGCCCGGCGCCGACGTTGAGCAGGGTAGACTTGCCGCAGCCGGTCGGCCCGACCAGCGTCACGAACTCGCCGTCGCCGACTTTCAGGGTGGCGTCGCGCACCGCGGTGTAGTGCCGGCCCGGCTGACCGCGATCGGCAAAGCTGCAAGTGACCCGCGTGAACTCGAGGGCCGGAGCGGCGATGTTCGACGTTTGCGGCATGGGACGTGAGGGGCGAGGGGTCAGGGACGAGGCTCTACCAAGCTAGCTGAGTCATCGCTCAAGCCCTCGCCGTCAATTCCGAGAGACTAATAAGATTCACTCCGTATGTTGCTTCCAGCCAGGCGCGCAATGATAACGTCCTTTATCATTCATGATCAGCGAAGCCAATGAGCCACTCCTCCGCATTTCTCCGCTAGCGCTCAGTTGCCCCATTCTTCTTCAACAATCGGATCATGGGCGCAGACTCCGCATAGTCGAGAGGCGTCCTGCCCTGGGCGTCTCCGGCCATGATGCGAGCTGCTTCGCCGATTAGCAATTCAGCAGCTCTCAGGTTATCTGCCTGCGCGGCGATATGAAGCGGCGTTCTGCCCTGGGAGTCCATTCCCGAAACCTTTGCACCCGCCCGCAGCAACCGGCTGAATGTCTCATCTGCTAATTCTCTTGCATCGGGCCAAGCAGCGACACCTTGGAGGGGTAGTTGTTCATGGTCACGAAGATGTGGAGTGGGATACCTTCTACTCCGGAGAATCCGCTCTCCCCCTTAACGTTCGGATCGGCACCTTTGTCCAGGAGCCACCACACAGCCTCTGCCCGTCGGCGGTCATAGGTCGGAATACGAACCGCGTTGATAAGTGCGGTCCTGCCATCGGCGTCGGCGCCGTCGATGCGAGCTCCTGCCTTAAGCGCTCCCTCCATTCCCGCTATGTCTCCACCGGATGCCGCCTCCACGAGGGCCAGTTGCGCCCCGCGCTCTTCGTTCACCGGGATGCCTCCCCGCGAAACAAAGAGGTCATAGATCTCTTTCTGCGAGTATTTCAGCGCGAGCTCGCTCGGAGTGTATCCCTCAACTTTGGCGGTTGGCGACACCCCACGGTCCAGCAGGAGGGAGACCAGCTGGACGTTCCCTGCTGAGATGGGAAAAAAAAGTATGCCTAGATCAAAGACACCGAGCTTTGCACCACTGGAGAACAGCAACTTGGCAATCTCCAGCGCTTTTTTGTTCGCGTCCTCGTCATGGTGGACAAGCATCCCCAGTGTCAGCGCATAGAGAGGCGTGAGTGGCCTGCGGTCTGACGAGACTGCGTTGGGGTTCGCCCCCTTGTCCAGGGCGGATTTCACAGCAGAGATGTCTAGCTTCGTCGCTGCTTCTCTAAGAACGGCATCTTCCGCGGGTCCGGCCCAGGCTGCGACGGCAATGAGCTGAAGCACGACCAACGTCGCGAGCATCCTTTGCGTCATGAGCGCTCCCCTCCAACATTCAATCGCAAAGCGAGAGCTCTAGGTCTGGTTTGTGTCATCCGGACTGTGAGTCCGGTGGAATCTGGCTCGTGACAGAGAGGAATGCGGCGCGGGCAAAGAATACGTGTAGCCACAAGGACGCGCACGGGTCATCCGTGAAGCGCTGGACGTGATAGAAGTGAACGTCACGCTGTATAGCCGATTCCGGCGCGCGCAGCACGAGCGCTAGGAGATTGTCTAGCTTCTCTTGAGTATCCCTGGGGGCATTCTCCGTGGCGTAAAGGGAGAAGGTTCTTCGATAGCAATAAGTAGGCAGCGGTCGACCGAACTCTTGGCTGAACAAGCCCACTGTGGTGCGGGTAACGACTCTGGTGAGGCGCTCCAACTCAACGCTATACGTGCGTGCTGTGCCGAGGAGTAGACCCGCCGGCGTTGTCAGGCTGTAGTCATTGATGCTTCGGAACAGACGCTGGTTAAAAGCACGCTGTTTGGGACGGCCGAGTGAGCGAGTAACCTTCGGGAGAAGCACCTGGACAGGGGCACTCCCACCAAGATCGTATTGCATCACGAGCATCCGGATGAAGTACTCGTCGTCTAGGGACTGGCCTTTACGACAGGTGTCACAGCACGGGACGGTGACGAGAGATGAAGGCCTCGGCTCCGGGAACAGTCCCTTTGGGGGCACATGATCGCGTGTGCCCCCATCCGCAGTTTGACAATACACGCAGATAGGCCGGGGCACAGGGAGCGATGATGTCGAGCTAAACTTTCAATTAACCAGCATGCCTGGCAATTTATTTCCTGGGGTATTGTGCCGATTCAGAGGCACATCCAGCAAGCCAGTCGGGGAGATATTGTTCGTGTGGCCAAGTTTAATTCATGGCGACAACCGAGGCACGGAAACGAGTCCCATGTCCGGCCTCGCGCATAGGCCGCCATCGGTATCGCGCAACAGGGTGTTATGTGAAAATTGGTGAGGGCTTGTCTTGCCTCTTTGAAGGTTGCATGTTCTAACTCAGGTCGCCGGCGCGTGTTGAGAGGTTCCGCCGCGGCGCACCTTGACCCTCACTTCCACGCGTGATCCGAGCCGGTTGATCATCGCCATAAGGCGCTCGACGCTGATGCGCCGGAAATTCGCATTGCGCACGCGCGAGAAGTCCCCGGCGTCAATCCCCGTGAGGGCCTGGGCGTTACGGACGCTCAGCCCTTCCCGATCGAGCTTCTTGATGATCTCGGCAGCGAGAATTGCCTTCAGCTGGCGAACGTCGGCGTCGGGGATGTCCAGGTCCCGGTAGACGTTTCCGCTCCCGTGGATTACTTCAAGGTCCTGTTTTCTTTTCATCGCAACATCTCCTTCAGTCGCTTCAGCCGGTCCTTTATCAAATCAATTTCGCGCTGCGGGGTCTTGATGCCTTTCGTCGATTTTTTCGAGAACCCTCGCCCCACGTCCCTAATCCCTCGTCCCTCGCCCCTAGTCCCTCCGCAGCGCCAACGCCCGCTCCACAAACTTGTTGGTATACGTTTCCCCCAGCCAAAGCACCGGTGCGCGGCGAACCGCCGGGTTGTGCTTGAGCAGCACGTTGTAGCTCATCTTGACCCCCGCGGGCGGAATCAGGCCGTCCGTAGAATAAATCACCCGCACGCGCTTGAAGGCGTCCAGATACAGCGTGCGGTCGCCGAGCAGATATTCCGGCGGGACCACCGCCGCGACGTCTTCCGGCGTGGACTTCCGCAGCCACTGCAACGAGCGCACCATCGCATTCGCAAGCGCCTGGACCGTTCCGGGATTGTCCTGGATGAACTGCATCCTGGCATACAGGCAAGCCGCTGGCAGCGATCCACCGAACACCTGTTTCGCGCCCTGCACGGTAGTGGTTTCGGCCACGATCCGGATCAGCCCCTGCTTCTCCAGCAGCATCATGACCGGGTCGACGTTGGAGATGGCGTCGAGCTCGCCGCCGCGCATGGCGGCGACGGCCTGCGCCCCGGTCCCTACCCCGACGATCGAGACGTCGTCCGGCGTCAGCCCAACGGAATTGAGCAGATGGTTGACCAGCATCTGGGTGCTGGACCCGGGGGCGGTGACACCGACCTTCATGCCCTTGAGGTCCTTGGGCCAGGAATAGGCCGCCGCCCGGGCCGTGGCGATCCCGAGCGAGATGCCCGGGTTGGTACCTTGCAGCACGAAAGCCTGGACCTTCTGTGCCAGCGTCTGCATGACTATGGTGTGCTCGAACGCGCCGGAAACCACGTCGACGCTATGCCCCATCAGCGCCTGCAGCGATTTGGACCCCCCCGGAAAATCGCTGATCTCGACGCTCAGCCCCTCGTCCGTGAAATAGCCGAGCTGCTCGGCAATGGTGAGCGGCAGATAGTACAGCGTGGTCTTGCCACCCACGGCCAGCCGCACCTCGCGCTGTTCCGGCATCGCCGCCGCGAGGGAAGGCGAAAGTGCAGCGACGGCGCCGACCCCCAGCGCACGCAGCAGCGTACGCCGCAAACAGGCGCTCTCGCCCAGCTTCTCGCCTTGCAGTCCTCGCCTCACCCGTCGCCGATCGCCCATCGCCATTCGCTTGTCAGCAGCGCGCCCGCTCAGACGGCTCCGGCGCGGCGCAGCACCTTCGCCAACGCCTCAGCCACCTTACGGTACCCCTGTGCGTTGGGATGAATCGCGTCGGACTTGTAGGCCCTGTCGTACAGGACGTCCTTGAGCACCTGGTCCTCCAGCGGGATGCCGAGATCGGTGGCGATCTTCTTGTAGAACCCAGCCACGTCGCCAAACAGCTCGGGCTTCGGCACGCCGATCAGCACGACCTCGATGCCACGGTCGCGGGCCTGGCGCACCATGGTGCGCAGATTGGCTTCGGTGGCGGCGGGATCGACTTTTTGCAGCATGTCGTTGCCGCCCATGCATAGCAGGAGCAGGCGTGGACCATGCTCGTCCAGAAGTCCCGGCAAGCGCTGTACGCCCTGCTCGGTCACTTCGCCGGGGAAACCGGCGCGCGCTACGCGCCGCCCGATCAGGCCCTGCAGCACGGCGGGATAGCTTTCTTCCTCGCGCGCACCCGTGCCATAGGTCAGGCTGTCACCGAAGGCGAGCACCACGTCGTCGGTGCCCAGCTTCGGCAACGCAGGCGTGCTCTTGCCGCAGGCGGCGAGCAGCCCGACGGCCAACAGAAGCGCGCCAGCCCGCGACCACCAGCGGGCCGGCGTCGGCACCTTCATTCCCCGGCCACGGTCATGCGATCGAGCAGGATGGAGCCGCACTGGCGCGAGCCGCGCACGACCACGTCGCTGCCCACCGCGACGATGCCGCGGAACATGTCCTTGAGGTTGCCGGCGATGGTGATCTCCTGCACCGGGTAGCCGATCTCGCCGTTCTCGACCCAGAACCCGGCGGCACCGCGCGAGTAGTCGCCGGTCACCTGATTCACCCCCATGCCGAGCAGCTCGGTCACCAGCAACCCGCGGCCCAGCTTTTTCAGCAGCGCGGAAAAATCCTCGCCGGTGCTGTCCAGGAGCAGGTTGTGATTGCCGCCGGCATTGCCGGTGGACGTCATGCCCAGCTTGCGCGCCGAGTAGCTGCCCAGGAAATAGCCCTGCAGCACGCCCTTGTCCACGATGTCGCGGCGGCGTGTGGCCACCCCCTCGTCGTCGAACGGGCTGCTGGCCAGGCCCCGTGGGATGTCCGGCACATCGCGAATGCTGACCAGTGGCGAGAACACCGTCTGGCCCAGGCTGTCGAGCAGGAACGAAGCCTTGCGATACAGGCTGCCGCCGCTCACGGCGCCGACGAAATGCCCGAGCAGGCTGGAGGCTATCGGCGCCTCCAACAGCACCGGGACCTGCATGGTCTCGATCTTGCGCGCGCTCAGCCGCCGCACGCAGCGCTCGCCAGCGCGCCGGCCGACATCGCGCACGTCCTCCAGATCCTCGGCTACGCGCGCGGTCGCATACCAGTCGTCTCGTTGCATGCCGTCGCCCTCGCCGGCGATCACCGAGCACATGACGGTATGGCGCGAGCTGGGATATCCGGCCAGAAACCCGAGCGTGTTGCCATAAGCGAAGTGGGATTGCTGCGTGGAGACCGAAGCGCCCTCTGAATTGGTGATGCGCGGATCGACGGCCAGCGCCGCACCCTCGCACTCCCGCGCCAGCTCGATGGCCCGCTCCACCGACAGGTCCCAGGGATGATACAGATCCAGGTCCGCCACTTCGCGCGCGAGCAGCGCCTCGTCCGCAAGGCCGGCGGCATCGTCGTTGGCGGTGAAGCGGGCGATGGACAGCGCCGCCTCCACCGTTTCGCGCACGGCTTTGTGCGAGAAGTCCGACGTGCTGGCGTGACCGCGCTTCTGGCCGATATAAACCGTCACGCCCACGCCCTTGTCGCGGTTGTACTCGATGGTCTCGACTTCACCCCGGCGCACGTTGACGCTCTGGCCGAAGCCTTCGCTGACCTCGGTTTCGGCCGCGGTGGCGCCCTGGGCTTTGGCGTGATCGAGTACATCCGTGGCAATCTGCCGGAGCTGGTCGGAGCCATGGGAAAAGTCGCTGCCTGGCACGGGAAGGTTCGGCTGGGTTGGTGGCTGTCGGAAAGCGCTTAAGGATGGCGCGCCTGCGGGTTGGTATGATACCAGCGAAGCGCAACGGTTCCGGAGCCGCATGGACGAGCAGACAACCATCAGCAAGACCCAGCGCAAGCGCGACAGCCTTGCGCTGCAGGAGCTGGGCGAGGAATTGACCCGGCTCACGCAGGAGCGGCTGGCGGAGCTCGCGCTGTCCGAGCCTCTGCTCGACGCCGTGCTGGCGGCCAAGGGTATCAGCAAGTTCGGGGCGTTGCGCCGGCAGTTGCAATATATCGGCCGCCTCATGCAAGAGGCCGACGGCGAGGCCATTGCTGCACGGCTAGAGTTCTGGAAGGGCAGTTCTCGCGCGGCTACCGCGCACCTGCATCTGCTCGAACGCTGGCGTGCCCGGCTGCTGGAGGACGCTCGCGCGCTAGGCGAGTTGGCCGAGGCCTATCCCGGCTGCGACACGCAGAAGCTACGTCAACTGGTACGCAACGCGCGGCGGGAGCACGATGAGGGCAGGGCCCCGCGCAGCTACCGCGCGCTGTTCCAGGAACTGCGGCGGATCCTCCCGGACCCGCAGCACGGAATGGCGGACTGATATACGCCGCTCCCCAAGCCCGGCTAGAATCTCCTGGAAAATGGACTCGGAACGGATCAACATCGGTCTGGTATCAGTCAGCGATCGCGCCTCGAAGGGCGTATACCGGGATGAAGGCATCCCGGCGCTGGAGGAATGGTTCGGGCGCGCGCTGGCTTCGCCCTGGGTTACGGTCACGCGGCTCATCCCGGACGAGCGACCTCTGATCGAGGCCACTCTCAAGGAGCTCGTGGACCAGGAGCGATGCCATCTAGTGCTGACTACCGGCGGCACCGGCCCGGCGCTCCGCGACGTGACGCCGGAGGCAACCGTGGCGGTGGGGGACAAGGTGATGCCGGGCTTCGGCGAGCAGATGCGGCAGATCAGCCTGCACTACGTACCCACGGCCATCCTGTCGCGCCAGGTGGCGGTGATCCGCGGGCAGTCGCTGATCATCAACCTGCCGGGGCAGCCCAAGTCCATCCGCGAGACGCTGGAAGGAGTGAAGGACGCCGACGGCAAGGTAGTCGTGCACGGCATCTTCTCCGCCGTGCCCTATTGCATCGACCTATTGGGCGGTCCCTACGTCGAGACTCACGAGGCGGTGGTGAAGGCTTTTCGACCCAAGTCGGCGCTTCGTTCTGCGCCGAAAACGGAACCCCAATAGCCACACGCATGACCGCTGAACTGCTGCCCACCGTCGAGATCGAAACCGCCCCCAATCCCACCCACAGCGTGGTCTGGATGCACGGGCTCGGGGCGGACGGCAATGACTTCGTACCCGTCGTTCGGGAGCTGGGGCTCGATGGACTGGCCATTCGCTTTGTCTTTCCCCATGCGCCCCTGCAGCCCGTGACCATCAACGGCGGCTACGTGATGCGTGCCTGGTACGACATCGGGTACGAGGACCTGTCGCTCAAGGAGGACGAGAAGGGAGTGCGCGAGTCACAGCAAGCTGTCGATCGGTTGATCGAGCGCGAGACCGCGCGTGGAGTTCCCGCCGGGCGCGTGGGGCTGGCCGGGTTTTCCCAGGGCGGCGCCATCGCGCTTCAGTGCGGCCTGCGCTACCCCGAGCGTCTAGCCGGCATCATCGCCCTGTCCACCTATCTACCCCTCCCCGACAAGGTGGAGGGTGAGCGGCACAAAGCGAATCTGGGCACGCCTATCCTGATGCTGCATGGCACCGAGGATCCAATCGTTCCGCTCAAGCTCGCGCGGGCTTCTTGCTCCAAGTTGCTGACCCTGGGGTATCAGGTCGAGTGGCACGAGTACGAGATGCCGCACTCGGTTTGCGCGGAGGAGATTGCAGACATCGGGCTCTGGTTGCGGAGGATGGCTGAGAAATAGCCGGGCGCCCGACTGGGGCTTTAGGCCGCTCGCTGCAACACCCGGAACTTCGCCATGTCGAAGTCCTGTCCTCCTTCGAGCAACTGCTTCGGCACCAGCAAGTAGTCGCGCTCATAGGCACGCATCTGGAAACTCTGGCGCGGTGAGAACGTGCCCATTCGCATCAGCAGGCTCAACTCCCCGGTGCCACCGCTGTCGGCGGAACTGGAAGGCAGCAGCACCGCATCCTGGCCGGAGTCGGCGGAGGCACCCTTTCCACCGACCGGGAACAGCGTGACCCGCGCGCCGCCCTTGGCCAGGGTCTGGACTCCTACGTAACGTTGTTGGGAGGCGTCGTTGCCGAGCCGGCGTACGATCCCAACGCCCCAGGCAGCACCGTCCTCGAGCTTGATCCCCAGCAGGGTGCCGACCTTCAACCAGTCGCCCTTCGCCTGCGGGATGACAGCGCCATAGCCGCCCTCGCTTTCGTTTTCCACCGCCCAGGTTTCGATGTTGTCGTCGAAGGACAAGTCGTCGGACTCGCCCGAGATAATGGTCAGGATGTCGTCGAAGTCGTGCACGACATTGATGCGGGAAAACGACTTGTGCCGCTCTTGTGCCCGGACGGGGGGGACGGGGGCCCAGTAGCGCGCCAGATGGCGCAATACCTCGATCACCGCGCTGGGCTCGTAGTGGCCACCCAGATTGAGGTCCGAGGGGATAGCTCCGCTCGCGGTGATGGTGCCGACGATCTTCTCGGCCATCTCGGAGGCCGGGCCGGGCCCGAAGTAGCGCACCGTGGGTGCTGCTGTGATCCGCGCCACCAGCCGCGCCGGCGGCCGCGACTCGGACAGGTCCACGTGGTAGTGACAGCCCCTGCCGAGCTGCTTCTGCAGCACGAAGTGCTGGGAAAACTGGGCCACGATGCGCTCGGCGAGCTCGAGCTTGTGCGGCAACAGGCTGTCGGTCGCGGACATGCTCAGCATGAGCGCCTTGAGGAGCTCCCGCTGAACGGTGGACTCGCCCCAGGCCCCGGGGTAGACGGTACAAACCTTCAGGGCGAACCCGCCGAGCTCGGCCTGCGAATAGAGGGCGCCACAGCGGCCCCACAGGCTCGGGTCAACCGGGCTATAGCGCATCATCGACCATTTCAGTTCGAGCGTCAGCGCGCGCAGTGCACGGCAGGTCAGGTTGGGCGCGAGAGGTTTCAGTGCCCCGGAGCCGGACACCCCCGGGAGTGTCTGTGCCAGGCAGTACTCATAGGCCGCGCCGAGCTGGCGCCATAGCTCGACCATGGCGCTCCAGATGCGCTGCTCCTGGAACCTCTGCAGCCGGCTGTCACCACCGAGATACTCCTGTGCCAGCTTGCGCTGGTGCGGTTTGGCCGCAGCGTCGAGCTGGTCGATGATCTCATAGCTGCGCTGCGGCTTGAGGCCCTCTGCCGTGCGTGTGGCATCGAGCCAGAAACTCACCTCCGACAGCGCCTTGAACGAATCGCCCGATGGCAGATCGGCCAGAAACTCCTTGGCCCCTTTCTCATCCGCCATGGGATGGTTGGATCTGTTGCTACCCCATCCCAGCATCGTTGTCCCTTTGCATACTTGGTTGGGCGCAGTCTGCGCTAAGTAATTGTTTCGGATTCCTTAATCTTTGGCAACCCGAGTGCAGCAAGGAATCGATAAGGGCTCGCAAGTCTCATTCCCGGCGGGCGCCCGTTCCATCAGCCACCACCCCTCAGCACGGAGGTGAGCCATGGGACATAGGTGATCACAAGCACGCCCGCCAGCAGCACGGCAAGGAACGGCAACACGGCGCGGCACACCTCGAGGACGGGTTTGCCGAAGCGGTAGGAAGCGAAGAAGATATTCATGCCTACCAGCGGCGTGAGGTAGCCCAGCTCCATGTTGGCCAGGAAGACGACGCCCAGGTGCACCGGATCCACGCCGAACGCGAGCGCCACTGGAACGATGATCGGAACCACCACCACGATGGCGGAAAAGATATCCATCATGCAACCGACCAGCAGCAGGAACACGTTGAGCGCGGCCAGGAAGGCCCAGGGCGAGCGCAGCGTCGCGGTAGCCCACTCGATGGTGCGATCCGGGATCTGGGCATCCACCAGATAGTTGGTGAAGCCGAGCGCCACCCCGAGGATCAGCAGCACCCCCCCCACCAGCAGTCCGCATTCGGCCATCACGCGCGGCACGTCACGCGTGAGCTTCAGGTCGCGGTGCACCAGAGTCTCGATGATGAAAGCATACAAGGCGGTGAGCGCAGCGGCCTCCACCGGTGTGGCGAAGCCTCCGAATAGAGCGAGGAAGGCGACCAGCGGCACCCCCAGCTCCCATTTGGCTTCCTTGACGGCGTCCAAGACGGCGCCCGGATCGACGCGCTTGCCCGCGGGCCGGCCCGGGCCCGCCGTGTGACGCCCCCAGGCCAACAGCAGCAATGCCATGGTCAGCCCGGGCAAGACCGCGCCGAGAAACATCTGCTGCATGGGAACTTTCGCCACCACCGCGTACAGGATCAGCGGCAAGCTCGGCGGCAGGAGCACGCCGAGCGAACCGCTGCTGGTCACCAAACCCAGCGCGCTACGCTCGGAATGGCCGACGCCGCGCAGCAGCGGCATCAGCAAACCGCCCAGCGCGAGGATGGTGATGCCCGACGCGCCGGTGAACGCCGTGAAAAAGGCGCCCGCCAACACGGTCACGGCCGCCGCTCCGCCGCGGAAGCCACCCAGCACCGAGTCGAAGACTCTGACGAGGCGCTGCGGAGCCTGGCTCTCCGCCAGGAAGTAGCCCGCCAGAGTGAACAGCGGAATGGCCGGCAGCGACGGGTTCACGACCAGCCGGTAGTGGTCCACCGAGAGCGACGCGATCGGCATGTCCGCGCCCCAGAACAGCAGCAGAGCCGCGCCCCCGAGCACCACGAACACCGGCGCCCCCAGTACCACCGCGAGCGCCAGTACTACGATGCCGACAGTGCCCACCGCCCCATGTTGCAGCGGCAGGTACAGCACCGCGGACACCAACACCACGGTCAGCGCTGCGGCAGCGAAGCGTCCGGCGTTTTGGTCCGCCGCGCGCCAGAGCGAGCGCAGCGAGATCAGTGCAAAGCCGAGCGGAAGGAACGCCTGTACCACCCAGACCGGCAAGCCGTGGACGAGCTCCTTGCCGACTTCGCGCTCGGACAATACGAACTGAACGGCGGCGTAGCACAGCGCGCCCGCCACGGTGGCAGTCACTGCGCCGCTCACCACACGCGCCGCTATCGCGGCAGAGCCTTTGAGCAGGGCCGGCAGACCGGAGACCGCGAGCAGTCGCCCTGCCCGCGCGGCAACCGCCGCGCCCACCATACCGACCACCAGCGTCAGGTGCTGGGTCAGCGACGCGGCTCCCGGAATGCCGCGATGGAGCGTGGGGCGCAGCACCATCTCGGTGAGCGGCAGCAGGGCCATGGCCGCCAGCGCCAGCGACAGCAACGCGTCCTCACTTGAGCGCAGCAGGCGGGTGAACCCGCGCGGGTCGGCCTGGCTCATGGCTCGGGGCAGGTGGGAGAAGCGCGCCTAGTTGGCGTTCTTCTTGCGGTACTCGGCAACCGCGGCGCGCACCTGGTCGAACATCTCCGCGGGGACCATGGTCCCTCGCAGCTTGGGATAGGCGACCTCTGCCGTGCGCCGCCAGTCGGCCTCGAGCTCGGGGGGGGCCGGATGCACAAGCAGGCCGCGCTTCTTCATCGCCTCGATGGCCTCCAGGTCCTCCTGGCGTGCACGCTCGCGGATCTTGACGCCGGCGGCGTCGGCCGCAGTTCTGAGCTGAGCGCGCGCCGCTGGCGTCATCTGTTCCCACGCTTTGCTCGTAATCACAGCGGCGCCAATCACCGGCACCCACTTCAAGTCGAGCATGTGCCGCGCGACGGTGTCGAATTGACCCGCCAGCGCATAGAAGGGGCTGATGGGCAACGCAGTGATCAGCCCGGTCTGCAGACCGGGCAGGATGTCCGCCGTCTCCAGCGGGATCGGCTGATAGCCCAGCGCCTTCATCAGGTCCACCTGGTCGTTGTCGCCCGACCAGACGAATAGCTTGGCCTTCTTGAAGTCTGCGGGCGTAAGCGCAACCTCCTTGGAAAAATAGCGCGCCCAGCCGACATCGCCCCAGAACAGCACCACGAAGCCCTTGTCCTGCATGCGCTTCTCGAGGTCGCCGCGCAGCTTCTCGCGCACATAATCCACCTCGGCCCAGTCGCGGAATATCATCGGCATATACTGCAGCGCGGCTACCGAGCGGTCGATCTCCATCAGGCCGACGACGGAGACCAGCGCGGCGTTGAGCTGGCCCAGCCGCATGC
This sequence comes from Gammaproteobacteria bacterium, assembly GCA_041487115.1. Classification (GTDB taxonomy): domain Bacteria; phylum Pseudomonadota; class Gammaproteobacteria; order Burkholderiales; family SHXO01; genus SHXO01. Next base: position 17,925 of record JBGPMS010000016.1, on the reverse strand, counting down.
GGCGCACCATGTCCGCCTCGCCGCCCTGGGTGCCATCGGTATACACGATGAAGCTGCTGCCGGGCCCCTGTGCCTGGCGCCACTTCTCGCCCATCTCCTGCAGCGCGCGGTGATACGTCGAGCCTTTCGGCGCGATGGTACCCAGCCGGATCTTCATCCCCTCCTGCGCGGCAGCCGGCACGGCGCATGCGACCAGGACCAAGACATTGACCGCCAACGCGATCCGGCGCGCGACAGTGGCGCGCATGACTGCGTGCTGCATGTGGGAGGCTCCTTACTCGGCGAACAGCTGATCGGTCCGCGATAGCAGCCAGCGGGCGCGCCGCTGCATCACGATGTTGGCCAGGCGCCACTGGGGCGCCGCGTCGACGTTCACAGACAGCGCCTGCCGGAGCAGGCGCTCGAATTCTGCACGGTCCTGCCGGCTTACCGACACCGACTCGGCCAGCGCGACGTAGGGCGCCGCCTGCTGTCCTCGAGACAGCGCTACGGCACGCTCGAAGTGGGCGAGGGCCCGCGCTAGCGGGTCGCCGCTGCGGCGCGCGCGCGCCAGCTCATAGGAAATCAGGAACGTATGGACTGCGCCGGTGTCCCAAGCCTCGTCCAGCTCCAGCGCGCGGTCGATCAGGGCCTCCATGACCGGCAGCTGCGCCACCGCACCAGCGTTATCCTTCGACAAGCCGATCCACGCAGCGGTCGCCACTGCACTCCAGTACAGCAGCGGCACATCCTGTCGCTGCGCCCGCGCGACGGTGGCCTTGGGGTCTCGCTCGAGTGCAGCCGGCATTCCCGGATGCGCTGAATCGAGCCCGCGCAACGCGTATCCCCGCGCGCGGACGTACAGGCCACGGGCGCGATCGAAGCGCTGAGTGGCACGCGCGAGATCGGTGTCTTCCAGTTCCTCGCCGTCCTGCTGCACGAAGGCGTAGGCGTATTGCGTATACCCCCTGGCCGCCGCCGTCAACAGACCCACGTGCCGCGCGTTGTCCTCCAGCAGACTGTCCATCAACTTGAGGCTGAAGGGCGCGGCCGCGCGGATCAACTCCGGATCGCCGTCCGACGCGAAGGCGCTGCCGGATTGGGCCAGCGCATCGGCGGCCCGGTTCAACGCAACCTGCCGCACAGAGCAGCCCGTCAGCGCGCACAGCGCAACCAGCACCAGAACACGCATGCAGCAGGACGGTTCGAGCTCGAGCAGTGGAAAGGTGCGGCCAAAGAGCATCGCTCACGCCGTCGAATCCGCACCGGGCCAGTTCTTGATGTAGTGCTTGAGCGCGCGGTTCTCCAGACTGGCCGCCTTGAGCGCGGCGCGCGCCACGTCGTGGAAAGACAGGACGCCAAGCAACCGCCCTTGCTTCTTGATTGGCAGATAGCGGATGTGCTGGTCGGTCATCACCGCGCGCATCTGGTCGACGGTATCGTCCGGCTTGCAGCATACGGGGTCGCGCACCATCACCTCGCCGACCGCCGCGCCGGTCAGAGAACCCCCGCGTGAGTGCAGCGCCGCGAGCACCTCGCGGAAGGTAATCATGCCCACCATCTCGCCCGCCTGCAGCACGACCAGTGAGCCGATGTCGTGCGTAACCATCAGCGAGACGGCTTCGGCCAGCGAGCCGGCCGGCCCGATGCTGAAGATCTCGCCACCCTTGAGCTTGAGTATGTCCGCGACCTGCATGCTCTTTGTTCCTCGCTCCGTTGGCAGGGGGTGGGCGCGGTTTGTGGACAGACTCGCATCCGATCCGTCGCTCCCGCGACCACCAGCGTGCATCGACCTTCGCGCTTGGCTGTTGCTCGACCCTGCTGGTTCTAGATCACGCCGTCGGTGCGCAGCCGTTCGATTGCTTGCCCAGTGTAGCCCAACTCGCGCAGGACCTCTTCGGTGTGCGCCCCCAGGGCCGGCCCCAGCCAGCGCGTAGCGCCGGGCGTCGCCGAGAGCTTCGGCACGATCCCCGGCAGCTTGAGCTGCGCTCCATCGGGCAAGCCATGCTGCTCGAGCATGCCGCGCGCCTGGTAGTGGGCGTCGCGCACGATGTCGGCGATATCGAAGATCTTGCCGCTCGGGACTTCCGCTGCTGCAAGCACCTGCAGGACCTGGTCCAGATCGTGCTGCGCGCACCAGAGCGCGATCACCCCGTCCAGCTCCTCGGTGCGCGCGACCCGCCCCTCGTTGTGTGCCAGACCCGGGTCATCGGCCAGGTCCTGGCGCCCGATCGCCGTCATCAGGCGCTTGAAGATGCTGTCGGCGTTGGCGCCGATGACGATGTACTTGGCGTCGCGGGTGCTATAGGTGTTGGACGGCACGATCCCCGGCAGCGACGCGCCGCTGCGGGCGCGCACGAACTGGAACATGTCGTACTCGGGCAGCAGACTCTCCATCAGGCTGAACACGGCTTCGTACAGCGCCACGTCCACCACCTGGCCGCGCCCCCCGTTGGACGCGCGCGATTGCAGCGCCATCAGCGCTCCAATCACGCCGTACAGGGCCGCAACCGAGTCCCCCAGGCTGATGCCTGCGCGCACCGGCGGCCGGTCTGGATAACCGGTAACGAAGCGGATACCGCCCATCGCCTCGCCAATGGCGCCGAAGCCGGGCTGGTCGCGGTACGGGCCGCTCTGGCCATAGCCTGACAGGCGCACCATGATCAGGCCCGGGTTCTCCGCCGCCAGCCGGTCGTAACCCAGCCCCCACTTCTCCAGCGCGCCCGGGCGGAAGTTCTCCACCACGATGTCGCAGCCCTGCGCCAGGCGGCGCACGATGCCCTGCCCCTCCGGGTGCTTGAGATTGACGGTAACCGACTTCTTGTTGCGCGACTGCAGCAGCCACCACAGCGAAGTGCCCTTGTAGACTTTGCGCCAGCTGCGCAACGGGTCGCCCTCGCCGGGTGCCTCGACCTTGATCACCTCGGCGCCGAACTCCCCGAGCAGCCGTGTGCAGAAAGGCCCGGCGATCAGAGTGCCGAGCTCGAGCACCCTCAGGCCAGCGAGGGGACCGCGCGTCGGCGCGTCGGTCGGGTTCGGCATGCTACTCAAACGAGGGGGAGGGCCGAGTCAGCGGAAACTTCCTCGCCGCCGATGTCGGGGGAGACGGGCAGTGAGGGGTACTCGCCATACGCTACGTGCTGCTCGCCACTGCTGCTCGGCCGTGGCCGCAGGCCGCAGCGATCACGCCGCGAACTCGCGCAATACCCGGCCGGCCATCGGCGCGTCAGCCCGCATCCCATCCGCGTCTGCCATGCGCCGACCGTTTACCCATACGCCATGGACTCCGACAGCGGGCGTGGTGAGTCGCGAGGCACCGGCGGGCAGGTCGAACACGCGCTGGGGCTTGCCGCGGCCGACCGTCGCGGGATCGAACAGCAGCAGGTCCGCCCACTGTCCGGGCGCGATGCGTCCGCGGTCGCGGATGCCGAACAGATCCGCGACTTCGGCGCCAAGCTTGCGCACCGCCGCCTCCAGGGGCATGACATCGAGATCGCGCACCCAATGGCCGAGGAAGTGCAAGCCGAAGCCCGCGTCGCACAAGAATGTGAGGTGCGCGCCGGCATCGGACAAGGAGACGATGCTGTTGGGGTCGCGCAGCATCCGCCCCACCGCCTCCTCGTCGGAGTTGAGCAGCGTGGCAGTGAACAGCGTGTCCAGATTCTCCGCCAGGCTCAGGTCGAGCAGGAAGTCCAGCGGGTGCTTGCCCTCGCGGCGGGCGAGCGACTCGATGGAGCTCGCCTCGAACCCCGCATTCTCCGGGTTCGCGGCCTGGGTGACGAACATCTTCTCCCACTCCCCGTTGAACATGCGGCGCGTGCGCCTGGCCAGCTCTCCTTTGACCGAGCCGCGGAAGGCGGGATCCGACAACGCCTTCTTCAGCGCCGGTTCGTCCATCTTCATCAGTGGCTGCCATGCGGTCAGTCCCTCGAACACATAGGGCTCGTGCAGGGTGAACTCGAAGGTCAGTGGGCAGGGAGAAACCGCACCGTAGAGCCGGTTGCCCCGGCCGCGCGCGTCGGCGATCTGGGAGAGGTCTTCGAAGGTGGCCTCCGGCGTGAGGTTGCTATGCAACAGCGCCGCCACCAGGTAGGGGCGCCCGGCGCTTCGCGCCAGCTGCTCGATGAAGGGCATCGGCGTATCAGCGCCCTTGGTCATCATGAGGATGCCGCGCCCTGCATCCTTGAGGCTGCTGGACAGGGCCAGCATCTCTTGCTCGTCGGCCAGGCGCGAGGGCATGGGTATGCCTGCCTCCCCATTGTGCTGTGCCGAGCGCGTGGTGGAGAAACCGCACCCCCCGGCTTCCAGCCCCTGGACCACCAAACGACGCATCTTGGCCACCTCATCGGGCGTGGCGGCGCGCTTGGTCGCGCTGTCCCGCATCACGAACGTCCGCACCGACGAGTGGCCTACGAAGCAAGCCACGTTCGGCCCCACACCGCGACGCTCCAGCCCGTCGAGATATTCGGGGAAGGTTTCGAAGTCCCAGTCGATCCCGTTGCGCAGGGCCTCAAGCGACATGCCTTCCACGTGCGTCAGGTTGCGCATGATGAGATCGCGATCGGGAGGACGGCAAGGCGCGATGGTGAACCCGCAGTTGCCCATGATCACGGTGCTGACCCCCAGCCCGGGCGAGGGATTGGCCAGCGGGTCCCAGGTGATCTGGGCGTCGAAGTGGGTGTGGGTGTCGATGATGCCGGGCATGAGCGCCAGGCCGTCGACATCGATGACTTCGCGCCCGCCGCCGGCGTCGCCGCCCAAGGCAGCGATGCGGCCGCCGTGAACCGCCAGATCGCCGTGCACGGGCGGATTCCCCGACCCGTCGTAGATGACTGCATTCTTGATGACTAGATCGTGCATGCTGCTCCTCGCCTTTTCGCCCTTCGCCTTACCGGTAATACCTCTTCGCCCGCTTCTCCGCCCGGGCCGCAGCGTCGGCGGGATCGACGGCGCCCGATGCCGCCTCCGCGACCATGTTCACCATGACGTAGTCCGCCATGAGCCCGGCGGATGCACTGCCCAGCGCTCCGGCGTAGCCGTTGTCCAGCGTGCGCTCGGGAATGTCGCGGAAGGGCGTGTGCTTCGGATCCACCGTCCACACCGGGTTGCTGCGATAGGCCTTGAGCGGCTGCTGTACGTAGCCGATGGACGCTTTCTGCCAGGCCTCGTACTGATCCTTCTCGAGCATGAAGCGCAAGTACTCCCGGGCGGCGTTCGGATACTTGGTGTACTTGAACACGAAGCCGGGCGTCATCGGATTCAGCTCTGTGTGACGCCCTATCGGCCCGATCGGCATCGGCGCGTGGTAGATGTCCGCCGCCAAAGCCTTCACGCTTGGATCGTTGGATGTTTTGGCCGCGTAGTAGATCGAGATTCCGTTCAGCGTCAGGCTGATGTCTCCCGACAGGAACGCCTTGTTGTTGTTCGGATCCAGCCAGGAAAGAGTCCCCCCGATGAAGGTCGCGTACATGGCTTTGGCATAGTCCAGGGCGGCGATGGTCTCCTTCGAGTTGATCGTCACTTTGTTGTGCTCGTCGACCATCTTGCCGCCGTGAGCCCACACCACCCAATGGCACCAGGCGTTGGCATCGCCGACCGCATTGCCCAGGGCAAAACCGCAGGGTGTGCCCTTGGCCTTCAGCTGCTGGAGCAGCTTGAGAAAGTTCGGCAGATCGGACGGGATCTCCTTGAACCCGGCCGCCTCCACCTGGCTGCGCCGGTAGGTGATGCATCCGCCGAGAAAGCCCAGGCCCAATGCGATCCAGCGTCCGTCGCGCGTACAGTAGCGTCGGACGATGTCATACCAGCCACCGTACTTGCCACCCAGGTAGTCGGCCAGCTCGGTCAGATCCAGCAGCTTGTCGGGGTATTGGTGAGGGTCGTCGTACCAGCCCAGCACGATGTCCGGCCCGCTGCCCACGCTGGCGGCACCGCCGCCTTGGGGCGTATGTCCTCGAAGTTCTCGCTGTCCACGCGCACACTCACGCCGGTGCGCTCGGTGAAAGCGCGCGTATTCGCCATCCACTGCTCCTCGTCCCCCTGCACGAAGCGCTTCCAGCGCAACACGCGCAATTCCGCACCCGTTTCGGGCGTGTACTTGAGGTCCGCTGCAGCCGCGGGGGCATTGACGAGGGGGCCGCCGGTGGCTGCGAGGCCCGCCGCCCCCAGCACCTTGAGCGCATCGCGCCGCGAGAAATCTGTCATGGTCATCCTCCTCCGAACTTCGCTTCCGGTCCCCGGACTGCCCATGCGCGGGCGGCCACTGGTGTAGTAGTGCTTTGAGCTACGGATTAGCCGCAGGGTTCACAGGGATGGCAGAGCTCAGGGATAGTGGATCTCGAGGATCTCCAGCTCTGTGTCGCCGGCCGGACGTCGCCACTTGACCGTGTCGCCCTTGCGTGCGCCGATCAGCGCCTTGGCCAGCGGCGACTGCCAACTGACCTTGCCGGTGGCCACATCGGCTTCGTCTTCCCCGACGATGGTGAACTCGTGCACCTGGCCGTCATCGGTTTGGGCTTTTACTTTCGCCCCGAAATGCACCTCGTCCCGCGGCTCGTTTTCCACGTCCACCGGGATGGCGCTGTCCAGGCGCTGCGAAAAATAACGCAGATCACGCTCGATCTCGGTGAGCTTGGGTTTGTCGAAATCCTCAGCCGCCGCTTTGAGCTTGGCATGCTGCGCGAGCAGCGCCTCGTATTTGGCCCGCAGCTGCGCCAGCCCCAGCGGCGTGACGTAGTTCGGGTCCGGACTGATGGGACGCTCAGGCACCTCCTCGCCGGACAGGTCGCTGTCGTCCCCTTTCACAAAGGCTCGGCTCATGCCTCCTCCCTGTCTCGTTTCGAGCGGCGCTCATGGGCGCGCCGCTGTCGTTGCCGCGGCGCGGGCGCGCCGCGGTCAATGCGCGGGCGGCTGCCCCGGCTTTCTTTGTTAACGGCGTAGAACATGTCCACCGAGATGATCCAGAACATGGCCAAGGAGGGCGGCGATGCTAGCGACCACTGCCAGTATCACGATGAAGCGGCTTTTCCACAGGACTGACTCCAATGCACGTTCGAAAGGGTTTCGCATGGTTTCGCGATCGGGCCGGCGGTCCCGATCGCGCGCATGCACGCGCGCGAGGGATGCCCGGTCAGGCTTCGGACAACGTTAGGGTGTCAGGCTGCGGATGGGCCGCCGCGCCGGCCCATGGTGGCCGGTGTCCATTGCAAGCACCAGCCATTGGGACTCACCTCGCCCTCCACGATGACGCACTCGCCGTGGCCTACGTAGAGCACGCACTTGGCGCAGCTGCGCCCTTCGTAGGGTTCGTCCCGGTATCCAACCTTCTCCTTCGAGCGCTTGGTCAGCGCCGACTTGGGCTTGGATTGCTGCTGGGCCGTGGCATCCAGCGCTCTCAACAGCAATGCGGCAGCGCCAGCGGACGCCGCGGCCTTGAGCGCGCCCCGGCGCGATGGGCGGAAAGTCTTGGCTTTCATCTGGGGTCTCCTCCCGCAGGCCAGCATGATGGGGTTGTCGCACCCACGTTCGACCGATTATACCCACTCCCCCTACAAGCGGTACTTCTCCAGTACGGTCCGGTCCACTTCGACCCCAAGCCCCGGTTTCATTGGCACCTCGAGCCATCCGCTCAACTGCTGGAGCGGCTCTTTCACCAGCTGCTGCCGGAACGGGTGCGACGAGCGGTCGTACTCGAAGATCGGTTCCTGGGCGAATACCGAGTGGTGGGTCGTGGGCACCGCGGCGATCAACTGCAGCGAAGCAGCCTGGGCGATGGCCGAACCCCACACGTGTGGATTGACCTGCACGCCGTGGCTGTGGGCCAGCGCGACGATGTGGCGGCACGCCGTGAATCCGCCGGCCGAGCCGATGTCGGGTTGTGCGATATCGACGCAACGATTGCCGAGCAACTCGCGAAAGCCGAACAGCGTGTGCTCGTTCTCCCCGCCGGCGATGGGCACGGACAGGGCCTGGCGCACTTCGCGGTACCCGGCGAGATCCTCGGGTACTACCGGCTCCTCGTACCAGCGCAATTCGTACTCCTCCAGCGCTTTGCCCAGGCGGATAGCCTCGACCACACCGTAGGCGTGGTTTGTATCCACCATGAGGGTGACCTGGCGGCCGGCGAGCGCGCGCCGGATCTCGTGCATGGCGGCGATATCGTCCTGCAGGCCGTAACCCAGCTTCACCTTCATCGACGTGAAGCCCGCCTCGTAGTGGCCGATCGCCTCCTCGCCGAGCCGCTTGGCCTCGCCCTGGCCGGAGATGCGGTAGAACCCGGTGGCGTAGGCCTGGACCCTGGTCCTGAATGCCCCGCCCAGAAGCTTGTGCACGGGGACGCCGTGCACTTTGCCGGCGATATCCCAAAGAGCGATGTCCACCGCGCTGATGGCCGCGACCACCGCGCCCTTGCGCCCATAGTCCCGGGTTTGATGGTACATGCGGTGCCAGAGCACCTCGGTAGCGAGCGGGTCGGCCCCCACAACGAGCGGCTTGAGCGCGGCCTCGATGGCGGCCACCGCGATCTGCGGAGGCTCCAGTCCTTGGGCAAAGGCCTCGCCCCAGCCGCTCACACCCTCGTCGGTCAGCACTTCGACCAGCGTCGCCGAGCGCTGGCGCACCCAGCCTTGGGAGAACGCGAAAGGAACTTCGAGCGAGCTGCGCAATGCGTAGGTCTTGATGTCGGTGATCTTCATGGCAAGGTTCGACGGTGCTGCCCGGGCTGCTGCAGCGGGCGGGACATGGGAGGACGCCGATCCTGCATCCTGCGAGCAGGCCGCTCCGAGGGGAGTATAGCGCAGCGTCGCAAACGGTCTGGGGGGGGTGGATCTTCGCTGCTTTGCGTGCCAGTCGCGTGGCGGGAGCGGGGCTCCTTCGGGCCGGACGGGAACGGCTAATACCCGCCCGGCGCCACGATAATCACAGCCGCCACGTTAGCCCTAATGCGCCCCGGGAGAAATTGGGGAAACTACTTACCTTGCGCAGTCAACGCCGGCACGTGCGACCTGGCTATTCGTTCAAGCCTTGGGCGATCGTAGCATTTAGAATACGGGCCTTCGACCCAGCCCCGCGATCCGTTGCGTGCCCGACCGCTCAACGTTTCCCTGGGCGAATTGCCCGGCGCTCCATGCATGGCATGCCAGGCAAGTCCGGGTTTTATTCAACCATCGGAGGAAATCACGTGAAGCATCGAACCGCTGCCCTAGCCGGGGCTCTGCTGGTCGCAGTCGCCTCTTCGGCATCCGGAGCGACTTTCAGGGCTGAAGTGGAGGGGGATACGGTCGTCGTCTACTCCACGTCGAAGAAGGACGAAGCCTGCTACTCGATGGTGACATTTTCGTTCAAGAGCGGCGACGAACGCATCACGAGGAGGTTCGTGTGCAACACCTTTGCTCGCGCGCAGAAGGACTTCCGGTTCTGTGAGCGCAAGGATCCCGAATTCATCGACCTCAAGATCGAAGGTCCCGTTACCGGGACGTGCGGATAAGCGTCGTGCCGCACGCATTCGTTCATGTCCGCCGCGTAGCACTTTGGATTGCGAAACCAGGCGTTCGGTTGGATGTCAGGGGACATGTTGAGCGCCGCAGATCCGAGGCGATCGGCGATGCGAGCAAGGATGCGAGCAGACCGACCTATGCGAGCCGAGGAAGGGAAGTAAGCGACTGAATCTTGGTGCTGCTTCACAGACTCGAACTGTGGACCCCCGCATTACGAATGCGGTGCTCTACCGACTGAGCTAAAGCAGCACGTTGGCGCGAATTATAAGGCGCGGCCCTCCCGACGGCAACGCAAGGATCAACGGTTCTTGAAGACCGGCTTGCGTTTGTCGACGAAGGCGGCCATGCCTTCCTTCTGGTCCTCGGTCGCGAAGCAGGAGTGGAATAGCCGGCGCTCGAAGCGGACCCCTTCGCCGAGGGTCGTCTCGAAGGCACGATTCACGGATTCCTTCGCCAGCATCAGCACCGGGAGGCTCAGCTCGGAAATCTTCTGGGCGGTCTTGATGGCCTCGTCCACAAGCTCGGCGGCCGGCAGCACGCGGCTCACCAGCCCGCAGCGCTCGGCCTCGGCGGCATCCATCATGCGCCCGGTCAGCGCCATCTCCATGGCCTTGGACTTGCCCACGAAGCGCGGCAGCCGCTGTGTGCCGCCCGCGCCCGGGATGATGCCGAGAGTGATCTCCGGCTGCCCGAACTTGGCATTGTCCGCCGCCAGGATGAAATCGCACATCATGGCCAGCTCGCAGCCCCCGCCGAGCGCGTAACCGGCGACCGCCGCGATCACCGGCTTGCGGATCTGGGTCACCGTCTCCCACTCGGCCGTGATGTAGTCGGCCTTGTAGACGTCCATGTAGTCCCAGTCCTTCATCGCTTTGATGTCGGCGCCCGCGGCGAAGGCCTTTTCGCTGCCGGTTATCACGATGGCGCCGATGTTGTCGTCGGCGCCGAAGCCGGTAAGCGCCTGCCCCAGCTCGCGCATCAGGTCAGGCGACAGGGCGTTCATCACCTTGGGCCGGTTGAGGGTGATGAGACCGACCTTGCCACGCCTTTCGACCAGGATGTTTTCGTATTCCATCGGATGCAGGATCCTTGTGTGGGATAGGCGCGGGAGACTTGCCGGAGCGCAGCCATCCCGCGCATCATGCGTGCACGAACAGGAGAGGACTCGAGCCATGCCCTTCGAAACCATTCTATTGGATATCACCGACCGGGTGGCCTGCATCAGTCTGAACCGCCCGGAGAAGCTCAACGCCTTCACCGCGCGCATGCTCGGGGAGCTGCACCAGGCCCTCGAGCAGGTGCGTGCGAGCGAGGCCGTGCGCGCGCTGCTGATCACCGGGAGCGGACGCGGATTCTGCGCCGGGCAGGACCTGAGCGAGCGGGTCATGGCGGAGGGCGCGGCCGAGGTCGACTTGGGTTCGTCGCTCGAGAAGAACTACAACCCGCTGATCCGCGGCCTGCGGGAGCTGGCGATGCCCGTGCTGTGCGCAGTCAACGGTGTCGCCGCGGGTGCGGGCTGCAACTTCGCGCTGGCCGCCGACATCGTCGTCGCTGCGCGCTCGGCCAGTTTCATCGAGATCTTCAGCCGGATCGGACTGATTCCCGATGCCGGCGGTACGTATGTGCTGCCACGGCTGGTCGGGACGGCCCGCGCCATGGCTTTGTCATTGCTGGCCGAACCGGTCAGCGCGGAGCAGGCGGCAAACTGGGGACTAATCTGGAACTGCGTGGACGACGACAAGCTGATGAGCGAAGCGCGCGATCTGGCTCAGCGCCTGGCCTCGGGCCCTACGCGCGCGTACGGCCTCATCAAACGGGCGCTCGACGCCTCCCCGGCCAATACGCTGGAGCAGCAACTCGCGCTGGAAGCTACCTTGCAGCGCGAAGCGGGAAAGACGGCGGACTTCAAGGAGGGGGTGAAGGCGTTCCTGGAAAAGCGAGGCCCGCGCTACGTTGGCCGCTGACGCAGGTGAGATTGCAACATCACCGCTCGTAGCGGGCCTTCAAGCGTCTCACCCTGAATTTGGCCCTCGCCTCTGCGTTGCGGAAATGGAGCCGGTCCCTAGAGGTCCTGGGCGCGGCGCACGCGGATGATGATGTCCATGCCTTCGGTCACCATCCCGGTGGGGAGCGCCGGCAGGCCCTCGATCCGCACATCCGCCGCGTCGATGTCGGTCAGCCGGCCCGTTTCCACGTCATAAATATGGTAGTGGGCGGACGTGTTGGGGTCGTAGAACACCCGGCTCGGGTCCACGATCACCTCGCGGATCAGCCGCTTCTCGACGAATAGTTTGAGGGTGTTGTAAACGGTCGCCCGGGACGTTTCGGGATGGCGCTCATTCACGAGCGCCAGCACCCGATCGGCCGACAGGTGCTCCTGCCGCGAGTAAAGCGCGTGGGCGATTTCGATGCGCTGATGGGTCGGATTGATCCCGTGCGCGCGCAAAACGTCAGCCAGGTTGTCTCGCGAATAGTGGCGATAGCCCATGGCGGGAATTATAGGCGCCGGGATTGGACTGTGTCTAATTCTCATCCAGTCGTCCACAGCACGCTGGCGCGCCCGCCGCATCTTGGCACCCGCCCGCCGCGTATTCGCTACGCCCCCGCCGCATGTTCGCCCTTTGCAGGGTCGACCGCCCCGCCCGCCACTGGCACCGGTCTTGCATCCCTCCCGCTGCCCAGCGGCTCTGGATTCAAGGGCTTAAGCGGTAGTCGGGGCCCCAAATAGGCAACCGCCTGCCGTTCGTACCCGCCCAAGCGCCTTCCATCGGGCGCTTTTGCCACCCGGTGTTATGACGACCTAGACTGCGCACTGCCCTGAGGGGAAAGGAGTTACCTGATGAAACCGGTTAAGGGATTTACATTGATCGAACTGATGATCGTGGTGGCCATCATCGCGATATTGGCCTCGATCGCGATGCCCGCCTACAACAGCTACGTTCTGCGTGGCAAGTTCGCGGAGGCCGCCAGCTCGCTGGCCGGGACTCGCGTGAAGATGGAGCAGTACTACCAGGATCAGCGCACGTATGCGGCTGTCGCAGGTGTGCCTGACCCGTGTGTGGCTCCGGCCACAGTCAATTTCACCGTGAGTTGCACCAATGTCACGGCCACCACTTACACGGTTCAAGCCGTGGGCATCGCGGGAAAAGGTACCGGCGGTTTCACCTTCACGCTGAACCAGGATAACGTCAAGACCACGGCAGCTGTGCCGACCGGCTGGACCGTGCCGGGCTCCAACTGCTGGGTTCAGAAGAAGGGCGGAATATGCTAATCCGCTCGCGCCCACAGCGTGGCTTCTCGATGATCGAATTGATGATCGGCCTCGCCGTGCTCGCCATCCTGATCTCGTTCGCCGTCCCCGGTATGCGGACGTGGCTGCAAAACTCGCAGCTGCGCGCCACCGCCGAGTCGATTCAGAACGGGCTGCAACTGGCGCGCTCGGAAGCCGTGCGCCGCAATGCGCGCGTAACCTTTGCCCTCAGCGGCGTCGGTTGGACCGTTAGCGCCACGAGTGTCATCCAGACCGGGACAACCGAGAGCGCAGGCAAGAGCGAAGTGGCGTTTTCCCAGACCCCGTTGGTTCTCGCCGGTACGGTGGTCTTCTCCGGTGTCGGCCGGACCGTCCCGGCCGCGGACACCACCTTCGATATCACCAACTCCGCTGGCGGAACCTGTGCCGCCGCCGGCGGCAAGATGCGCTGTCTGCGGGTGACCGTCACCGCCGGCGGCCAGATCCGCATGTGCGATCCGGCCGCGACCGCCGGCACGGCCGCCGCTTGCTCATGAGGCCCACTATGACAATGCGCCACTTCCACCCTGCGGCACGCGGCTCGGTGCTGCTCGAGGCCCTGGTCGGGCTGCTGATCTTCTCCATCGGCATTCTGGCACTGGTGGCCATGCAGGCCGAGGCGATCCGCAACACGGCTGAGGCCAAGTACCGCAACGACGCCAGCTACCTTGCGAATCAGATCATCGGGCGCATGTGGGCCGACCGCAACAACGTGGCGAATTACGCTCACCTCGTCGGTGGAACGACGATTTGCAGCCCTACGGGTACGGCCAATACGACCGTCGCGGCAGACTGGCTCGACGACGTGAGCAAGACGTTGCCCAATGCCGGCTCGGCCAAGCAGCAGATCAAGATCGGCGCGAACAATCTCGTGACCGTGACCATTTGCTGGCAGACCGGCAACAGCGCACCGCACAACCTGGTGGTCAGCGCGCAGATCCAAGGCTGACCGGGAGATATCCATGCTTCGAACCATCACACATAGACGCACGCAGACCGGCTTCAGCATCGTGGAGCTGATGGTCGGCACGGTCGTCGCCATGCTGGCCATACTGGTGATCTTCAACGCCTTCGCCATGTTCGAAGGCCAGAAGCGCTCGACCACAAGCACCAACGATCTCCAGGCCACCGGCATGCTCGCGCTGCAGGCCATCGAGCACGACGTGCGCATGGCCGGCTACGGGCTGACGGTCAGCGTCCTGGGCGCTACCTTTCCGGCGTGCTCGACAGCAGCTGGGTACATAAACGCTTACCAATCGGGGGCGGCCACCACCATCCCTGCCGCCCCGATCGGCATCACCGACGGTGGCAGCGGCTCGGACAAAATCACCGTGATGTATTCCACTTCGGCGTTTGCAGCCACACCGGCGATGCTGGCGGGCGGCGTCCTGAACTCCAGCCTGGACGTGACGACCAGCAACACTGCGACCGACCCATTGTGTACGACCGACCCGACCAAATGCGTGTTCAGGCCGGGCGACTACTTGCTGGTGGCGCAACCCTCGCTTGGCAAGCCCTGCTCGCGCCTGCGCGTGACGGGGACGGTCAACGGGGCCACCCTTACGGTCCAGCATGCAACCAGCGACGCGGTGAATCCACCGGCCGCCACCAACATCTTTCCACCTGCAGCGGGCACCTACCCTGCAGGCTACGACGACGCCGCTACGGACCCGGCGGTGGTGATCAACATGGGAGCGATGATTCGCACCCTCTACGCCGTGTCGAACAACAGCTTGACCTCTCAGGACCTGACCGCCGTCGGCGGCACCGCCGTCAACCTCGCCAGCGGAGTGGTGCTGATGAAGGCGCAGTACGGTGTCGCCACGTCGGGTGTGGCCGACCAGTCGGTCGACAGCTGGATGGCAGCAACCGACTGCACCGCCGCCGCCGGCAGCGGCTGGTCCACGAAGCAAGATCCGATAAACACCGCATTGTGCTTTCCGACCGCCGCGCACGTTCCCCTCGTCAAGGCCATTCGCGTCGCCGTCGTGGTGCGCAGCTCACTGCTGGAAAAAGACAACGTGACCTTCACCTGCACCAACAATGCCGGTGTCAATAACGGTCCCTGCGCGTGGGCCGACACCTCCGCCAACAAGGCCCCGTTGGTCGACCTTTCGGCCGACCCCAACTGGCAGCGTTACCGCTACCGCGTGTTCGAAACCATCATTCCGCTCCGCAACGTGCTATGGGCAAATATATGAACCCGACCGGCTTCACTCCGACCTCGTTATCAAAGGCGCCAGGCTTGCCCTGCCGTCAACGGGGCATCACGCTGATCATCGCGCTCATCTCGCTGGTGGCGCTGACCATGGCCGGCATCGCCCTGGTGCGCTCGGTGGACACCGGCAACGTCATCGCGGGCAACTTCGCTTTCCGCCAGTCGTCGCTGCAGGCCACCGATACCGGCGTGGAGACCGCCTTCGTCCAACTCGCGACGATCACCAACACCCCGGACACCGCGATCGCGAATCAGTATTTCCCGGTGATGCAGGACCTCGACAGCAACGGCATCCCCTGCTGCAAGAACAACGTCACCACGGTGAACTGGTCCGTAGTTCCTTCTAGCCCCCTGGGGAGCAACAGCGAATACGCCGTGAAATACGTGATCGAGCGGCTGTGCACCGGCTCCCTGCCCATCGACGCCGATGCCATCGTGGCCTCCTGCGTAGTGGACCAGGCCAGCTCGCTCAACAGCGTAAAGCTCGGGGGAGGCGGCTGCGCGACCAACTGCAACGGCCCGCCCGCGGTCAACTACCGCGTGACCGTGCGCGTGGAAGGTCCGCGCAACACCGTCGCCATGTCACAGGCCATCGTCGCTTTCTAGCCCCGACACCTCAAGGACAACTTTTTTCAGAATCGCTGCCCGGCACGCGCCGGGCGGCGTAAGAGGAGTACGTATCATGAAAACGTGTCATCGTCTCTCTGCAGCAGCTGTGGCCTGGACCCTGGCCGCCATGCTGGCCCCGGTTCCGCTGGCCAATCTGGCCTACGCGGCGTCGACCGTCATCTCGGACGTGCCGCTGGCCGCGGCCAAGCGCCCCAACCCGAACCTCATCATGGACATCGACAATTCCGCCAGCATGGACTTCGAGGTCGGCTCGAATACCGCCGAGGGCATCTGGTGGTGGAATGGAACCGACGCCCGCATGTTCGGTCGTAAGCCGGACGATTGCTCGGACTACGTGTCGAAGGGCACCTGGGGCGGGATCGGAAGTCCGAATTTCAACAGCTTCGGCAGCTACGGCCTGCACCCCAGCGGTTGCTCGACCGACACAGCCGGCACTCAGTACAACTGGGTCATGTACGTCTATCTCTTCGCCAACGGGTCGTGCGGCCAGAGCAGC
The DNA here is from genome assembly GCA_041487115.1 of Gammaproteobacteria bacterium. Lineage (GTDB taxonomy): Bacteria > Pseudomonadota > Gammaproteobacteria > Burkholderiales > SHXO01 > SHXO01. The sequence continues at coordinate 1,819 of JBGPMS010000016.1, read as the reverse complement.
CCTACCGTCCCTGCCTATCCTTGCGACGCCCGCACCTATGGTGATGGCGGCATCCTCGCCCTGGCGCCGACCCAGCAGTTTGCCTTTCTCCGCAGCTCGGTCTACAACCGCATCTATTACAACCCGGCTATCACCTATCTGCCCTGGAAGGCCTACAGCGATAGCCCGACCCTGCTCTGCCCCGCGGGCACTGTAACAAGCGGTGTCTGCACTCCGGCTAACGCCAGCACGACCATGACGATGAGCCACCCGGTCTACGGCACCGCTGCCAGCGTGTCGAGCATGAACCTGTTTGCCACCTACACCGGGCTGGACGCTTCCTCGAACCCCCAGGTCGGCTTCCTCTACAGGATGCAGCCGGGGATGATCATGCCGGCGCTGCCCACGGTGGCCGTGCCGACCGGCACCACCAAGTTTCGGCTGTGCTCGGCCTCGGCCTGCGGCGGCTGGCTGACCCCGGGCGCCGCGCCGTGGACCACGGCTACCTCGAATGCGTGCCTGATCAGCGCTCCCATCAACTCCTGCGCGAACAACATGGGCATGCCCGTGGGGCTCACGATCAACATGACGGCGACGCCCTCCGGCTATTCCGTGGCTGCGCCCTACACCTATGCCGAGGCGGGGATCACTTACGTCCCGGGCACGTATTGGAAGCTCGACCCCACTACATGTGGGACCATGGCCTCGCCGAGCGCAAGCAATCTCACCCTCGGTAACTGCGCCTATGGTCCGGACGGCCAGCTCCTGAGCAAGGTCGATCTCAAGGCGGGGACCGCCTTTCCAGCCTTTCCAATTGCTGCGGCGGCGACCCGCACGGACTGCGTCACCAGCGCCGGCACCTGCACCCTCGCCGAGGAGAAGCAGAACTTCGCGAACTGGTTCCTGTACTACCGCAAGCGCACCCTCATGGTCAACGCCGCCCTGGGCAACGCCTTGGATGGGCTGCAAGGCCTGCGCGCGGGCCAATTCGTGTTCAGCAACACGAATAGCAGTCCGGTCGCCCCTTTGACCAACCTCACCATGTACAACTTCGACAGCGGCAGCCGCGCAACCAACTCGACTCGGTTCCTCGGCGACCTGTATAGGATCACGGGCAACGCCGCTGCCGGCACGCCGACGCGGCTATCCATGGACTATCTCGGCCAGGAATACAGGCGCACCGACGCCGCGGCGCCCATCACCAATTACTGCCAGTTCAATGCCGGGTTGGTGATCACGGACGGTTTCGCGAACGCCGGCGGCGCCAGCCCGACCTACTCGGTCTCGTACGGCAACTACGATGGCAACGCGCCATCGACAACTTATCCGTACAACAAGCAGTACAGCACCACCGGGGCAACCATCACCGCGCCATACGCGGACAGCATGTCCAACAGCATGGCCGACATCGCGATGAAGCTGTTCACCGAGAACCCGCGTCCTGATTTGACGCCGACCGGTGGGGTGTCGGTGGACACTGCCGATGTGAGCGCCGGCGCAGACCGCAATCCAAACCTGCACGTCAACACCTACGGGATGATCCTCAATCTGACCGGGAAGTACTTCGGCGTGGCTGCGTACGCGGCCCAGAACAGCGACCCGTACGGAAGCCCCCCGGCCTGGAACAGCCTGACGGACGTGACCAATATAGGTGGCCGGCCGGAAGCGATCGACGAGTTGTGGCACGCGACCCTCAACGGGCGCGGACAGATGCTGCTCGCCAGCTCGCCGGAAGACACCCGTGACGCAATACTGACCATCGTGGCCAACGTCGTGTCCAAAGGCGGCGCCGCCGCGGCCGTGGCGGTGAGCAATCCGAACCCGGTGGCCGGCGACAACT
>JBGPMS010000015.1:0-30561 GCA_041487115.1 Gammaproteobacteria bacterium | reverse complement strand
GCGTTCGAATCGCGATTCCACACTGTTACCCATGGCACCCCTCCACGATCACATGAAGACCTCGCGATAATGCCTTGTTTCATAACACAGTGCAATTAGGTGTCCCGCCGTTTTCTCCTTCGCCGGCCTCGCTACCGTCCCCCTCTACCGTCCCCCCTCAGCCCAGTGCTACCCTTCTGTCGTCCGGCGGTCGGGAGGAAGGGCGGGCGATTTTCCTGCGGCCCGACTGGACGCGGGAGTACCTGAAGTTCTTTGAGCTGGAGTAGCCGCGAGGGATGAGTTGCTCGCCGAATCACCTCGTTTGACCTCCAGCTCTGGCGGGCGATTAGCTAAATCAACTGAAAGGAGAAGCGGCCATGTCGAAGAGATTTCCTATCATTCTTGCATTGACCCTAGTCGGCGCTGCTACTGGCTTTGTTGTCGGACAATTCGGCTCCAGTAGCGCACAAGCACAAGAGACAAGAGCGGTCCCAAAGGCTTGGGGCAATTTGAGAAGCGGCAATGGATTCTTCTTCTACTTCGAAGCGCCTGATGGGACGATTCGTCTCTATGACGCTTCTAGCGGCACAGTGCAAATTACAATTACTCGGCAGTGACGATGGAGTCCAGAGACCGACGTCATCGAAGTAGTGCCTCTTTCCCTACGGCTTGTACTTCCGAGTTCAGGCGGCTTCGGTAGTCGTGGTCGGTTGTTTTTGCGGGCACCGAAACCCAAGGGCGTGGGAGTCTCGGCGCTGACGTCAAGCCATTCAAACGCCGCAGTTGTGATGTGCGCTTCGCGGCTCCGTGTCATGGGGCGATCATCGCACCCGGTGGCCTAAGCGTTCGTGGCCCGACCGCTGTATCCTTAGTCTCCGCGCAGTGATCCTCCGCGCCGGTCAGTTGCAGCGGATCCTCGCCGAGCGCGGTCTCGCGAGTCTACCGATCACGGAGTCCATGCTGTGGGAAAACCTCGATGAGGTCCGGCGCGCTGAGCCGGCCGTGCTGGAGAGCGACGCTGCGCAGGTTCGCTTTCGCCATCGCTGCCGCGGCATGCATCGACGTTCAAGCCGGTCTGCCGGTCCCTCCGCCCAGGCCGATCGAGGCCCCGAGCTTGAGCACCATGCGCTCCTGTCAGATCTTTTCGGTGCGTGCGGCTTGGGGCGCTCAGGCGCGATTCAAAGGCGCTCCCTCCGCTTTCAAGTACGCTGCGCGGGACATGGTGTACGAGTATTTCATGGCCGATAACGCCCCGCGCGATGGGATCTACGTCGCTGAGGATCTGGATCTGACCCAACGCCGCGCGTACGAGGAGGTCGCGGTGTTTGGCTGGAAGCAGATGGATCGCTGGCTCAGCGTTGGGCCCGACCGCGCCGAGCCGGATTGGGCAGCGATGCCCGCCGTGTTCTACCAGATGTGCAAGGACGCAGCCAGCGAGAACCCTGACGGCTCGAGTGTCCAGTGACGCTGAAGCCCACGATACGGGGACGCGGTCGTGGGCGCGAGTGTCCAACTGCGGGTGGTAGACTCCAGCGCATGACAGATCGAATTCGGCAGTTGCTTCGCGTTGTTGCCCTCGCACCTTCGCTCGCCGTCGTCGCGTCGCTCTGCGCCGACGCCGATGAGATCCAGCGCGTGCCGGAGACCCCGCCGGCCGTGATGATCGACGAGGACTACTTCAGCGTCGCCGGCAGTGCGGAGTTGGACAAGCGCGTCGAGGGGGACGCCTTTCTCTGTGGCGGGCGCGTCGCGGTGCGCGGGCCGGTGAAGGGCGATGTGGTGTTTGCAGGCGGGGACGTCATCGTGTTCGACACGGTCGGCCAGAACCTCTACGCGGCCGGCGGGAGCATCGTACTGAGCAGCCAGATAGTCGGCAACGCTCGCGTCGCCGGCGGTCACGTCACCATCTCGCAGCGCGGCGGCATCGTCGGCAAAGCCACCGTCGCCGCCGCCAGCTTCCGCCTGTCGGGCCGCGTCGGCCGCTACCTCGTCGTATATGCCGAATCGGTCCGCGTCGATGGCGAAGTCGGGGGCGACCTGCGCATCGTGGCGCGCTCGATCGAGATCGGCCCGGATGCGAAGATCTACGGCAAGCTGATCTACCGCAGCCCGCAGGCGGCGAAGATCGATCCGGCGGCAATGATCGTTGGCGGCGCGACGCACATCGAGCTGAACTGGCCCAGGCAGGAGGTCGATTGGATGGCGCGGCTCGCCACCTGGATTTCGCTCATCGTACTGATGCTGAGCCTCTTGGTCGTGGGTGCGATCATGATCCTCGCATTCCCCGGTTTCTCGGCCGATGCGGCGCTCACGGTCCGCTCGGACCCGTGGAAATCCATCGGATTGGGTTTCGCGCTGTTGCTCTGCATTCCGGTCGGCGCCATTCTGTTCATGCTCACGGTCGTTGGCATCCCGCTCGGAACGCTCCTACTGTTCTTTTTCCCCGTCATGCTTCTGCTGGGGTATCTTACCGGCGCGCTGTTTCTCGGGGATCGAGTGGCAGGCTGGCTGGCCAGGCGGCGCGGAGTGGTCGTGAAGCCGGGCTGGCGCTACGTGGCGCTGGCCGTCGCGCTGCTCGTGTTGCTGCTGGCCTGCAGGATTCCGTTTGCCGGCGGCGTGATCGCATTCGTCGTTCTGCTGCTGGGGCTGGGCGCGTTTTGGCTCCGTGCCTTTCGGGGGTATGCTAGGAAGCCGGCACCCCCGGAGTCATCCGGGCTCGGTCTCGACCTCGTGTAGCATCCAGGACCATACCGGGAGGAAAGCATGCGTACCCGTCACCTCTTGTTGGCGCTGTTGCTCTTCCTGGCCGCCGAACAGGCGAACGCTCAGTTTGCGATGAGTGCGGGGATCGAATACTTCTCGGAGACCGAGGATACATCGCCGATCCAGGTGAGAGAGCGTGGACCGTTGTTGACTTTCGGCCTGGCCTTCACTCAGCCCAAGCAGCGAGGGTTCTTGTTTGCCTACCGGGGCAAGTTCTACGCCGGCGAGGTCGACTACAACGGTGCTTATCTGTACTTCCCGAACGTTCCGCTCACCGGCACCTCCCGCTACACCGGCACGTATCAGGAGGGCCAGTTGCGTTACCGGCTCGGCGCCGGGGTGGACGTGCTCGGGGCGGCGGGTGTCGATCTGTGGCGGCGAGAGCTCAATAGCAATCAGAAAGAGGACTATCGGATCGGCTACGTGCGTCTAGGTGTGGAGAGCGCTACCACAGTCCAGAAGGGCTGGCTGTTCGGCGCCGGGCTGAAGCTCCCGGTCGTGACGCGGGAGAACGCGCATTTTATGGATTCCGGCTACGACCAGAACCAGACGCTGAAGCCGGGCAAGGACATCAGCGTGTTCGGCCAGCTCGGCTACCGCTTCGAAAAGAACTGGGCGCTCATCGGCTATCTGGACAGCTTTCGCTTCAAACAGTCCAACCAGGTGTTTGTCACTGTAAACGGCGCCCCTGCGGGCGGGTTCGTCCAGCCAGGCACTGATATATACGTCGTGGGTCTGAAGCTCGAATATCAGTTCTGAGCGGCCTTAAGCTCTCCCGTGCATCGCGGTGGTCGATCCGGTTCGAAGGCGCAGGGCGCCGTGCATTGCAAGCTCAACTATGCCGAAGTTTGCCGCCAACCTGCACTACTTGTTCACCGAGGTGCCCTTCCTCGACCGTTTCGCCGCGGCCGCTGAGGCGGGCTTCAGGGGCGTCGAGTTTCAGGTGCCCTACGATCGCCCGGGCACGGAGTTGAAGGCGAGGCTCGATGCGCATGGCCTGAAAATGGTGCTGTTCGACGCACCCATGGGCGACTGGAGCGCGGGTGACAGGGGGCTTGCCGCTGTGCCCGGACGCGAGGCTGAGTTCCGCGCCGGGCTGCCCAGGGCGGTGGAGTACGCCCAGGCACTGGGCTGCGAGCTGGTGCACGTGATGGCCGGCGTGATTAGTGCGGGCGTCGACTACAACGATGCAGAGCGAGTGTATGTGGCGAATCTGCGCTTTGCCGCCGACTTGTTGAAGCGCCACGGGGTGCGGGCGGTCATCGAGCCCATCAACCGCCAGCTTGGCGCCGTCGCAGGGGGGCCCAGCTATACGACCCAGGGCATGCACGGGTACTTCCTCAACCACACCGACCACGCCCGGCGCGTCATCGAGAAGGTGGGCGGCGACAACCTGTTCCTGCACCTGGATGTGTACCACATGCAACTGCTGGAAGGGCATCTGGCCGAGACGATCCGGAACAACGTGGGGATCCTGCGGCACGTTCAGATCGCCGGGGTGCCCGGGCGGCACGAGCCCAGCGTCGGCGAGATCAACTATCCCTACCTGTTCGAGCTGCTGGACGAACTGGCCTATTCCGGTTGGGTCGGCTGCGAGTACCGCCCGCTAGGCGACACGGTGGAAGGGCTGGCCTGGGCCGCGCGCTACGGGATCGGCGCACAGCCTGCAGGCACGGCCTCGTGAGTCGGGGCTGGAGTCAGGCCGCTTCCCGGCAACCCCTGGGAAATCTTCCCGTCCCGAGGCGACGCGACACTTTCCGGGCAACAGGTGCTGGACGCCCCGCAGCGCGGGTCTGGCGGCCGCGTGGATCGCGCGCAAGGCGGGCATTCGGTTTATCATTTCGCGTTCCTGGCCGCTCGAGCGGCCCGAGACCAATCGAACGATGCGCCTGGGAACCCACAGAGCGCGCGCCAATCAGAACAGACAGAGACGATTTTGGGAGGAACGCAATGAGACGGCTTGCGACGCTCGTCATTTTCCTGGCGTTGGCGGGCACTGCCCGGGCCGATTTCCAGAAGGGGCTCGACGCCTGGAACGGCGGGGACTACAAGACCGCGTTCGACGAATTCAAACAGGCCGCCGAGCAGGGCGATGCGCGCGCCCAGTTCTACCTGGGCGAAGCCTTCAGCAAGGGCCGCGCGGCGGTGCAGGACTATGCCGACGCGCTGACCTGGTACCGCAAGGCCGCCGAGCAGAACAACGCCGAGGCGCAGGAGACCCTGTGCACGATGTACTTCTTCGGCCAGGGCATCGTGCAGCAGGACTATGCCGAGGCGGCGAAGATGTGCGCCGGCGCGGGCAAGCAGGGCAAGGTCTATCCCGCGTACCTCGGCGGGTACATGTACGAGTTCGGCAAGGGGGTCGATGTGGACCTCGCGCAGGCTGCCCCCCTTTATAAAGTCGCGGCCGAGGCCGGCAATGTCGACGCACAGGAAGCGCTCGGCCGGATGTACTTCTTCGGGCAGGGCGTGACCCAGGACTACGAGGAAGCCGTCAAGTGGAACCGCAAGGCGGCCGAGCAGGGACGTTCGTCCTCCCAGTTTCTCCTCGCGTATGCCTACGACTACGGCAAGGGTGTACCGCAGAATCCGGCCGAAGCCGCAACCTCGTATCGCAAGGCCGCCGACCAGGGCGATGGCCGCGCGATGAGCGCGCTCGGCTACATGTACTCACAGGGGGCCGGCGTGCCCAAGGACGAAGCCGAGTCGTTGAAATGGTACGTCCAGGCCGCCGACAAAGGGGAGACCTCGGTGTACAGCCCGTTAGGGTGGGCCTACTACCAGGGCAGCGGTACGCCCGCCAACGGAGCGGAAGCCATCAAGTGGTTCTCGCGCGCCGGCGATAACGGCGACGTACAGGCCCAGTTCATGGTTGGCTACCTCAATGAGCTGGGCACGGCCGGCGCCAAGAATGCCCCCGAGGCGGTGAAGTGGTACCGCAAGGCGGCGGAAGCGGGCAACGTGGAAGCGACCGAGGCGCTGGGGCGGCTGTACTTTGCCGGTGACGGCATCCCGGCCGACTACGCCGAAGCGGCCAAGTGGTACCAGAAGCCGGCCGAGAGCGGCAACATCTATGCTCAATACCTGCTCGGCTACATGTACGAGTCGGGCAAGAACGGCCTGCAAGCCGATCCCGCCCAGGCGGTGAAGTGGTACGGCATGGCGGCCGAGAAGGGCGATCCGCGCTCACAATTCCATCTGGGCTGGCTCCACTTCGAAGGCAAGGGTGTCCCGGCCGATCCCATGCTGGGCTACATGTGGAGCAACCTTGCCGCCGCTCAGCTCTCGGGTGAGGAACGCAGCGCGGCGGAGAAGCAGCGCGACTACATCGCCAGCAAGCTCAAGCCTGCACAGCTCAGCAAGGCACAGCAGCTGGCGCGGGATTGGAGGCCGAAGAAATAGCGCGCGGCAGCCGACGTGCAACCGCTGATGATCCTCGTCGCCGGCCCCTATCGCTCGGGGACCAACGACGATCCCGAGTTGATCGCAGCCAACGTCCAGGCCATGACCGAGATGGCGTTGCGCCTGTTCCGTGCCGGACACTTGCCCGTCCTGGGCGAGTGGTTCGCGCTCCCGTTGATCGAGCTGGCCGGATCGCGTAAGACCGGCGACGAGATCTTCAACGAGATCTTTCATCCGATCTCCCGGAGGCTGGTGGCGAAGTGCGATGCCTGCCTGCGTATCGGCGGTCCTTCTCAGGGCGCGGACGAAATGGTCGCGCTATCCCGCTCGCTCGGGAAGACGGTCTACTTGAGCTACGCCGACGTTCCGGGCTGCGCTTGAGCCATGAGCAAAGTCATGATCGTCACCGGCGGCAGCCGGGGAATTGGCGCTGAGACGGCGCGTCTGGCCGGGCAGCGCGGCTACGCGGTATGCGTGAACTACCTCAACAATCGCTCAGCCGCCGACAGCGTCGTCACGAGCATCGAGCGGGCGGGCGGGAAAGCCGTCGCCGTCGCGGCCGACGTGGCTGCGGAATCCGACGTGGTTCGTTTATTCGAGACGTGGACCAGACGCTTGGGACGATCGACGCGCTGGTCAACAACGCTGGCATCCTGGATCTGCAGACGAGACTCGAGGACGTGGATGCGGCCCGCCTCAACCGCATCTTTGCGACCAACGTCACGGGGTCCTTTCTCTGCGCGCGTGAAGCGGTACGGCGCATGTCGACGAAAAACGGCGGCGCTGGCGGGGCGATCGTCAACGTTTCATCGGCGGCATCGCGTCTGGGGTCACCCGGCGAGTATGTGGACTACGCCGCGTCCAAGGGCGCCATCGATACCATGACGCTCGGCCTGTCCAAGGAAGTCGCAACCGAAGGCATCCGCGTTAACGCCGTTCGTCCCGGTTTCATCTACACGGATATGCATGCCAGCGGCGGAGAACCGAACCGCGTGGATCGCGTCAAGGAATTCGTGCCCATGAAGCGTGGCGGTCAGGCGATCGAAGTGGCTTACGCGATTTTGTGGCTGCTGTCGGACGAAGCCTCCTATGCGACTGGAACCTTCATCGACCTCGCCGGTGGAAGATAGGTGCCACATCCGGCGGCACGTCGCCGGCGCTGGACACAAACGGCATGACCAAGAAGCACCTTCTCGATCGTGGACCTTACCAAGCCCGCAGACTGGCGGATGGCGAAGCCCGAGCGCGCGCGATGGGTTGACTGCAGCGCGTGGGTCTGGGCCATCCTTACCAACGAAACCCTTTGCAACCGCCAGGAAGGAGATAAAGCGATGGCGAAGACGCAGATCACCACCAAGGCCGGCGCCTCCCCCGTGGGTGCCTATTCGCAGGGTTTGCGCGCGGGCGACTTCGTGTTCGTGTCCGGGCAAGGGCCGCTCGATCCGCAAACCGGCAAGGTAGTCGGCGAGACGATCGAGGAGCAGACAGCGCGCGTCCTGGAGAACATCAAGGCCATCCTCGAAGCCGGCGGCGCGAGCCTGGCCGATGTGGTGAAAGTCTCGGCACATTTGAGCGACCTCTCGTTGTTCGAGCGCTACAACCGCGTGTATGCGAGCTATTTCCCCGATCCCAAACCTACTCGCACCACCGTCGGCAGCCAGCTGCTGGGCATCCTGGTCGAGATCGACGCGATCGCGTACGTGGGTGCGAAGTAGGCTGCGCGAGTGGACCTGCAGGAGGCGCGGCGCGTGAGCATGAGCCGAAGGCCGTCCGCGAGCTTCATCCGGACCGGCCAGCGCATCGAGCGGGGCTTGGCGCGTTTGCCGGAGATCTATCGGCGCGCACGCGAGCTGTGCCCCGATCTGTTCGTCGCGGAGGAGACGCGCACCTTCGATGCAGTGTACGACCACGTTCCCATCGGCTTCGTCGATGGGTTGCGCAAGGAGATCTCGGACAAGCTGCAGCTTCCGCTCGATATCTTCAGCCTGGACCGGTTCTCCATCCACGGCTGCGGGCCGGTCGGCCTGCACGACGACTCGTTCCGCTATCCGCACTACTACTTCGTGATGATCATCGCCCATTGCGGGCGGCTCGGTCTGGTGGACGGTGAGAGCCGCGCAGTCCGGCACGAAGTCGGTGAGATCGTGCTGCTCGATCCGCGCCGCAAGCACGGCCTGGTGCGCGAAGGCCTGGTCGCCGACGATCACATCTACGAGAGCACGCACAGCCCCGTTCACGACGTAGACGACCAGTTCCTGTTTCTGGATCTCGACGTGCGTCGCTCGGCGCTGCAGGCGCGATTCCGCCGCGCCTGACGGCGTGGACGCTCGCGACCTTTGCTGTCTTCGGGGGCGTCTTCATGAATTGTCCAAGCTAGCGTAGCCGCTCGGAGACACTGCTGCCGCGCGGCGTCACTTCGGGAGCTGCACCACCTCGCTGTGCGTGCGTCCGCGGACCCGCGGCAAGGGGCCGTGCGCCGCCAGCCGGGTATCGAGTTTGCTTCCTGTTCCCGCGCGTGGCTTGTCCAGCCCGTCCGATTCACATGAACCAATCCTGGCGGAGGGAGTATGAAGCGGTATGTCGCAGCGTTTGCAGTCCTGTCACTGGTTGTCTCGGGTTGCTCGAGCGATAGCAGCAGCAGCGGCAAGCGCGGCATGACCAATATGGAAACGGGCGCCATCATCGGCGCGGCAGGAGGTGCCGTCATCGGTGCAATGGCGTACAAGAAGAACCGCACCGCCGGGGCCATCGTCGGCGCTGTGGGTGGGGGATTGGCGGGAGGCGCCATCGGGGCCTACATGGACAGCCAGAAGAAGGACCTGGACAAGAATCTGCGCAAGGAGATCCAGTCCGGTTCCACGCGCGTGGACAAGATGCCGAAGGACGTCGTACGCATCACCATGACCAGCCAGACGGCGTTCGACACCAATTCGACGACGGTCAAGCCCGGCTTCTACGCCACCATGGACAAGGTCTCGGACGTCGTGATCCGCTACGGCAAGACCACGCTCACCGTGGTCGGTCACACCGACAACAAGGGGAAGCCGGAGTACAACCAGAAGTTGTCCGAGCAGCGTGCGTTGGCCGTTGCGCAATACATGGAGTCGAAGGATGTGAATCCGGTGCGCCTGGGGACGCTGGGGAAGGGTGAAGGCGCGCCGATAGCCAGCAACGACACCGAGTCGGGGCGTCAGGCCAACCGCCGCGTGGAGATCTACGTCGAGCCGGTGCGCGCCAACTAGCGGGCTGTGGCGAATTCGGTGGTAGCCAAGGAAATCACCTCTCACCCCAGCCTCTCCCAGACCCTCACCCTACCGTCTCCCAGAGGGTCCCAGAGGGAGAGGGACCTTAATGTCTGCCTGCGCTCACACGCCGTTGCGCCACGTCTGATAGTCCCACTCGAACAGCCGGTTGGCTTCCTCCGGCCCCCAGCTCCCGGCCGGGTGGCTCGCGATGAATTCGCGCTCCTGGGCCCAGGCTTTGAGGATCGGGTCCACGACGCGCCAGGCCCACTCCACTTCGTCGAAGCGGATGAAGTTGGTGGCGTCGCCTCGCACGATGTCCAGCAGCAGCGTCTCGTAGGCGTCTATGGCCCGCTCGCCGTCGCCGCGGTAGCCCGCGTTCATCTGGATCACATGCGTGCGCATCCCGAGGCCGGGTTGCTTGGCGTGAATCTCCAGATGCATGTTCTCCGAGGGCTGGATGCTCAGCACCACCCAGTTCGGGTCCATGTTCTCCAGCGGCGTCTCGCGGAACAACTGCTGAGGCACGTGCCGGAAGCGGATCGCGATCAACGACATCTGGCTGTTTAGCCGCTTGCCGGTGCGCAGGTAAAAGGGCACACCGCGCCAGCGCCAGTTGTCGATCAGGAGCTTGGCTGCGACGAAGGTCTCGGTGATGGAGCCGGGCTCCACTCCCGCCTCGTCCTGGTAGCCCGGCACCTGCTTGCCGTCCACCACGCCGGCCCGGTACTGCGCACGGAAGGCGTGGGCGTGCAGCGCACGACGGTCGATCTGCCGGATCGAGCGCAGCACCTTCACCTTCTCGTCGCGCAAAGCGTCGGCTTCGAGCGCGGGCGGCGGCTCCATGGCCACCAGGGTGACCAGCTGCATGATGTGATTCTGCAGCATGTCGCGCAGCGCTCCGGTCTTGTCGTAGTAGTCGGCGCGCGTCTCGATGCCGGCCGATTCGCTGACCGTGATCTGTACGTGGTCGATGTAGTTGCGGTTCCACAGCGGCTCGATCATCAGGTTGGCGAAGCGGAACACGAGCAGGTTCTGCACCGTCTCCTTGCCCAGATAGTGGTCGATGCGGAAGATCTGCCGCTCGTCGAAGTGCTTGTGCAGCACCTGGTTGAGCTGCTGGGCGCTCTCCAGATCCTCGCCGAAAGGCTTCTCCACTACGACCCGGTGCAACCCGCGCGGGCGGTTGAGGCCGACCGCGGCGAGATTGTTGGCCACCGCCAGGAAGTCCGACGGCTTGATGGCGAGGTAGTAGACGATGTTCGAACACACCCCCGCCTTGGGTTTGCCGAGCTCCTCCAGCAGACGCTTGTAAGCTTCGACGTCCTGCAGGTCGCCGACGACATAGCTGAACCGCGCGGCGAACTTGCGGAACAGCTCGGCGTCGAAGCGCTCGCCCAGCTTTTGCCGCAAGGACTCGTCCATGTGCTTGCACCAGGCCTGGTTGTCCCAGGCCCGACGCGCAAACGCGATGAAGTTGGTCACGTCCGGGAGCCGTCCCTGCGCCTCCAGGCTGTACAGAGCCGGCAGCAGCTTGGTAGCCACGAGATGTCCGGTGGCGCCGAAGATCACGAAGCTGCACGGGTAGAGGGTATCGTTGTTGTTCACGGGATCTCGCGCTCTGGTTGCGTAAGCGAAGCGTAGTACGCTTACCGAGGTTTCTCAAGAAAGGTTCTCAAGAAACTAGCGGACATCGGATAGAATCGCCGCATGGCCTGCCTTCGATCCAGCTTTTGCTTGCGGCGGCTCCTGGACGCAGCCGTGGCGCAGGCGCTGCAGCGCTACTACCAGGAATATGTCCCGGCGGGGGCAATGGCCTATGTAAACGACATCGACGCGGGCCACGCGATGGTCATACGCGAAACGGTGCCCAGGTGCGCGCGGGTGAAGGCAATGCTCGACCGGCTCGCACAGCCGCGCTGACACCGATGCCCTCAGTCGACACTGGATTGCTCCCGAGCACGCGCACGTCCGCCTGGGGCGTCTTCCTGGCCTTTCTCAAGCTGGGGCTCACATCGTTCGGCGGTCCCATCGCGCACCTGGGCTACTTCCGTGTCGAGCTCGTGCAGCGTCGCCGCTGGCTGGAGGAGGCGGCCTACGCCGATCTGGTGGCGCTGTGCCAGTTCCTGCCTGGCCCAGCCAGCAGCCAGGTCGGCATCGGCATCGGTATCCGCCAGGCCGGATTGCGCGGGGGGTTGGCGGCGTGGGCAGGCTTCACCTTGCCCTCCGCGCTGCTGCTGATCGCTTTCGGCTACGGCATTTCCTGGCTGGGGGACCCGGGGCAGGCCGGCTGGCTGCACGGACTCAAAATCGCGGCGGTGGCGGTGGTCGCGCAGGCAGTCTGGGGGATGGCGGTGAATCTCTGCCCCGACCGGCCACGCGTTACGCTCGCCATCGCTGCAGCGCTGGTGCTGCTCGCCTGGCAGAGCGCCGTGGCGCAACTGGCAGTGATTGCGGCCGGTGGCCTGATCGGCTGGAGGTTGCTCGGGCGGGATGCACCCCAAAGCGTGGCGGGCGACACGGGAGTGGGGGTCAGCCGTGCCGTCGCGCGCTGCGCCTGGGCCGTGTTTTTCGGATTGCTGGCGATCCTTCCCGTCGCTGCGCGCCTGTCCGACAACCATGCGCTGGCGCTGGTCGACAGCTTCTACCGCACCGGTTCGCTGGTTTTCGGCGGTGGGCACGTGGTGCTGCCGCTCCTGCGCGCCGAGGTGGTGCCGCCGGGCTGGATCAGCGACAGCGATTTTCTGGCCGGGTATGGAGCAGCCCAGGCGGTGCCTGGGCCGCTGTTCACCTTCGCGGCTTATCTCGGGACGGTGATGCGGCCGGCACCGAGCGGGATCCTGGGCGGGCTGCTGTGCCTGGTCGCCATCTTCCTCCCCCCATTCCTGCTGGTGGTGGCCGCGCTGCCCTACTGGGAGACGTTGCGCCATCGTCCCGGCGCACGTGCAGCGCTCAACGGGGTAAACGCCGCGGTCGTGGGGATCTTGCTGGCCGCGCTGTACGATCCGATCTGGGTCGCCGCGATCCACGCGCGTGGCGACTTCGCGCTGGCGGTGGCGGCCTTCGCCTTGCTGGCGTTCTGGAAGACGCCGCCGGTGGCGGTCGTGGCGCTGTGCGCCACCGGCGGTGAGTTGCTCGCCCGCCTTTGATCCCGCTCGTCTTACCGGTCCTGCGGGGTAAAGCGGCGCAAGATCATTTCCCTGCTGACCAGCCAGAGCAGATATCCATTCAGCAGATGCCAGAGGAAGTGCGTGCCGAGGGGAAAGCGGGCGCAGATCTCCAGATCGACGGTGCGCAGCGTGAGCGAGATACAGAACACCGCGATGGCCAGGCCGAAAGCGCGGGCTGACGGCGCACCGCGCGAGGCGAGATACCCGGTCATGGTGAGGAGCGCGAACAGATAGGGGAGATAGCCGACCGAACCGTTCAGCGTTTCCGGCGGAAACAGTTTCGGGAAGCCGTAGCTCACGACGGCGAACCCGACCGAGGTGGCGAGTGCCACCCAGGCGGATGTGCGAGCCGCTTCTCGCAGGAAGGCGAACAGGAACGCGCAGCAGAAGACCAGGATGAACAGCGTGTCGAGCAGCCCGGCCCAGCGCGTCGCCAACGTGTGGAACAAGAGACTGCCGATCCCAACCAGGAACACCAGTGGCGCCAGCAACCGGATGTCGCCCGGAACCGTCCTCCCCTCGGCACGAACGCTGGCGTGCAGCCGCCACAGCGCGATGCCGGCAAGCAGGAACGCTAGATTACTCAGCGCATCGGCTGGCTCGCCCAAAGCCCCGGGGCCAGGCGCTCACAGTACGCGTCGATCTGGTCGTTCCAGCCCATGCGAAGAGGCCGGTCAACTGGGCTTGCAGAACCGTATGGACTCGTAGCCCACCCAGCACCAGGTCATGGCCGTCATGGGCTCGGCCTCCCAGTCGATCTTCCAGTCCTGCTTGCTGCTGAACGGACCCAGGATCAGATGCTCGGCGCCGACGCAGTCCTTGCCGGGCTTTTCGCCGTCCTGGGTGGCGGCTTCGTACGACTTCTGGCGCCGCACCTCCCAGGCGCGCTCGAAGGCCGCCAGGGCGTCCTCGACGGCATCGTCGCCGAGGCCGTTGCCCACCACCAGCTCGCAGTAGAAGCGGGACAACGGCGGGCAATTGAGGACATCGACGATGCCCTTCGGCCCGCCGACCCGCTTCTTCTTCCCGCGCTTCTTGGTCTTGGTGTCCGCGTCGAGCTTCCTATCGTCTTTCTTTCCCATCCGATCCTCCGCGCGTTGCGAGCAGACCCGTGGGCCGGCGCTGCACTCTAGTCAGCATCTCCACGGTGAGTCAACCCGCACCCGCCTGCTCGGCGAACCCTCTGATACCCGCTGAAGATGACAAGACCATGACAGGCCGCTCGAGGCGGAGTTCCGACAGTGCGGATTAAGCTGGCCTTAAGGTGGGCCGACTAGCTTGGCTCACATTAGCTAGACTCGAGGCTTCTATGCGACTCCTGTTGGTGGAAGACGACACCATGATCGGCGAAGCGGTTCGCGCCGGCCTGCGCCAGGACGGCTTCACCGTCGACTGGGTGCGCGACGCGGAGGCCGGGGAAGCAGCGTTCAGCGTCGAGGCGTATGCCCTGCTGCTCCTGGACCTCGGGCTGCCGCGCAAGAGCGGCCTGGACTGGCTGCGCGGGTTGCGCCAGCGCGGCAATCGCGTCCCGGTGCTGATCTTGACCGCGCGCGATGCGATAGCCGACCGCGTGGCGGGCCTGGACGGCGGCGCGGACGACTACCTGGTCAAGCCCTTCGACCTGGACGAGTTGTCGGCCCGCGTGCGGGCGCTGCTCCGCCGGCATGCGGGGCGCGCCGAACCGCTTCTGCGACATGCGAACCTGACGCTCGACCCGGCCACGCACGCGGCCACGTTCAACGGCGAGCCCATCAATCTGTCCGCCCGCGAGCTCGCTCTGCTGGCGGCGCTGCTGGAACGGCCGGGCGCTATCCTGTCCCGGGCTCAGCTCGAGCAGCGCCTGTACGGCTGGGGCGAGGAGGTGGAGAGCAACGCCGTCGAGGTGCACATCCATAACCTGCGCAAAAAGCTGGGGCCCGATTTCATCCGCAACGTGCGCGGGCTGGGTTACACCCTGTGCAAGACCGCGTCTTAAACGTGCGACGCCGATGAGTAGCGCCGTTCGTTACTCGATCCGCGGGCGACTGCTGGTCTGGCTCCTCGGTGCTCTGGTCGTGGCCGGCCTGCTGATCGGCTACAGCGCCTACTATCGCTCGCAGGAAGACCTCAACGACCTGCTCGACTATCAACTGAAGCAGCTCGCCTTCTCTCTGTCGCGGCAAAGCGTCGGACGGGCGCCGACAGCGCCGGGGCTGCTGCCCGAGCCCGATTTCATCACCCAGGTGTGGGACAAGGATGGTGTGCTGATGTTCTACTCGCGGCCGAATTTCGCCATCCCGATGCGGCCCAGGCCGGGATTCAGCAACGTGGACTGGAACGGCCAATCCTGGCGCGTTTTCACCCAGCTGGACGGGCTTCGCATCATCCAGGTGGCCCATCCGCTCAGCCTGCGCCAGGAGATGGCGGCCGACTTGACGCGCCGGGCAGTGCTGCCGTTGGCCGCGTTGCTGCCGCTGCTGGCGCTGGGGATCTGGGCCATCGTGGGCCGTGCTCTGCGTCCCCTGTCCAGTATTTCCGCTGCCGTGCGGGCGCGCACGCCGTCCGCCTTGCAGCCGCTCCCGGAGCGCGATGTCCCAGAGGAGCTGGTACCGCTGGTGGGGTCCTTGAACGACCTGCTGGCGCGGCTGAATCGGGCGCTCGAAGTGCAGCGCCAGTTCGTCGCCGACGCAGCGCACGAGCTACGCTCGCCGCTGACCGCTGTGCGGCTCCAGTTGCAGTTGCTCACGCGGGCCGACAGCGCGGAGGAGCGCGCTTTGGCGCTGGAGCGCCTGGAGCGCGGTGTGCAGCGCTCTACCCGCCTGGTGCAGCAGTTGATGACCCTGGCGCGCCAGGACCCGCAGGAACCCGAAGAAGCCCATGCTCCGGTGGATCTGGATCGCCTCGTGCGCGAAGTCGCCGCCGACTTCGAACCCCTGGCTGAGCGTAACGGCCTGAGCCTCGACCTGGACAGTCACGCGCCTCTGCAGATCCTGGGCGACGAGGACAGTCTGCGCGTCATGCTCGGCAACCTGGTCGACAACGCTATCCGCTACACGCCGCGGGGTGGGACCGTCACGGTGCGCGCGCGAGCCGAGGGACCCGACGCAGTGCTGGAGGTGGAGGACAGCGGCCCGGGCATACCGGCCGACCAGCGCGATCGGGTATTCGACCGCTTTTACCGTGTACCCAGGCAGGACGAGACCGTGGAGGGTAGCGGGCTGGGCCGGGCCATCGTCAAACGGGTAATCGACCGCCATCGCGGTCGGATTGCGTTGGACAGCGGAAAGGGCGGTTCAGGATTGCGCGTAAGCATCCGGCTGCCGGCAGGGAAGCTCTAGAACGCCACTCCGGCGGCGACGTAGCACGATTCCATGAGCGCGAGCGTCTCGAGATTGTCCAGGCGGTCGGTCTGGAATGGCTGCCCGGTGCGCAGTCCGCTGACGAAGTCCTGGATCGCGCTGGTGAAGCAGATCTGATAGTTCTTCGCCAGGTCATAGGTGAGCGGTGGCTCGGCGCTCCCGAGCTGATAGAGGCGGTCGGCGTCATACACGATCGTGCCGCGCGACCCGGTGATCTCGAGCCGGTCCACCGGCAGCGGGGCGTAGCCGGCGGCGGAGATGTTGCCGTCCAACACTACCGTCCGGCCGCCGCGCCCGCGCATCACGACCACCGCCACGTCCTCGCCCGCGAGATCCGGGTTCACCTTACCCAACTGGCAGGAAACCACCTGCAGCGGGCCGAAGAACAGGCGCAGCACGTCGAGCTGGTGGATCAGCACCTCGAAGACGATGAGGCGCTTGAACTGCTGCAAATAGGGCTGACGTTTGAGCAGCGGAGGGGTGCTTCCATCCAGCGCCACCATGCTCGCGCTGCGCACCTGCATGCGGGCGTGCTGAACGTCGCCCACGCGGCCGTCCTCGAGCCACTGCCGCATCCGCACGTAGTGGGGGCGGAAGCGGTAATTCTCGTGCACCATGAAGCGCACCCGTTCACCCACGCCCCGGACCAGCGCCTGGGCTTCCGCCACCGTCGGGGTCATCGGTTTCTGTAGCATCACGTGCACGCCGCGCTCCGCGGCCAGCAGGGCCAGCGGTGCGTGGGTCGCTACCGGGGTGGCGATGTCCACTGCATCCGGTTGCTCCTGATCCAGCATGGCTGCGAAGTCGGTGTAGACATGTGCGATGCCGAATTCCTTGGCGCGCCCCTCGGCCCTCTCCCGCACCGGGTCGCAGACCGCCACCACCTCTGCGTTCTCGACCCGCTTCCACCCGGTGAAATGGAACAAGCTGATGGCGCCGGCGCCGGCGGAGCAGATGCGAAGCCGCTTGTCTCCGAGTGCTGCGGAGTCTGCCACTATGACGATCCTCCTTGAGTTGGCGTGAGCCGCGAGTTGCTCAGGCCAAGCGACTACACGACGCCTCGTCCTTCACGACGGGTGCGCGCTCCTACTTGCATGGAAACTCCTCTGCCAGTGCCTGGACCACCAGCTTGGAAGCGGGCAGCTGGAGCTCGCTGCGATGAGCGTTGAGGTAGCGGTGCACGACATCCATGGCCTCGCGTGCGGACAGCTCACGCGTGATGCACACCTGCTGACGGTCGACCATGTCGTACACGCCGGCAACGTAGCCCATGGCCACCGTGAGACTCTTGAAGGACGTTCCGGTGCGGGCATCGTCGAGATATTCCTTCAGTTGCTGGCCGGTCATGAACTCGGCCCGGACGGGCGCAGACAGGGTGGCAAGCAGCAAGGCGAACGCGCAGGCGCGCATGGTGATCTCCTGATCAGGTAGGACCAACCGGCCGGGCGTGCCAGCTCGAGCGCCGGAAACGCGCGCCGGAGCTCCAGTTTAAGTCAATGCGCGTGGCGCGAAGAGTTCGCGCCGCACTCCCGAGCGCGAGGAGTTCGCGCCGCACTCCCGAGAATGAGAGCGCCCCGCTTGAGGCGCGGGGCGTTGCGCCGTGCACGGCGAGCACTAGCTTTTCAGGCAGGCGTCGTGGACTTTCTTGTACTCGTCGCCCTTGAGGCCCTTGGCCTGGGCGCTGCACTTCTTCATCTTTTCCTGCTGCGGAGTGAGCTTTTTCCCGTCCGCAGTGGTCGCGGCCGGTGCCGGTGCCGCCGCTGCTGCTGCTGGAGCGGCTGCTTGCGGCTTGGCCTTGAGGCAATCGTCGCGGGATTTCTTGTACTCGTCGCCCTTGAGGCCCTTCGCCTTGGCCTCTGCATTGCAGGATCTCATCTTGTCCTGCTGCGCGGTGGCGGCCAGCGCGGGCACGGACAGGATGGCAAGCAGCAGTAGCAGCTTTCGCATCGTTTCTCCCCTTAACGGTAGGTGGCAACTCGTTGGCGTCCGGCGGGTGCGCCGCATGACACACCCGGCCGGCGCAATGCTGAATGAATGGCCGGCCGCAAGGCTCGGCAATCCCATATGCACTAACGTGTTGTCCCCGCCCGCGTTGACCTACGCCGCCACCGCGTGTGGGGTGCGCACGAAGGGTGCCAGGGTCCCGTTGGCGTCGAAGGCGAAGGGGGCAGGATCCGATGCCGGCTCGAAGCGCTCCGGCTGGCGGTGCACGAGCTCCAGCAGCGGCTCCGACACCTGGATCTCCGACAGGTGCAGGGTGTTCTTGATACGCACGATGCGGCAATCCTGCGGCTTGACGCGCACCACGGTCTTTACGGCCAGCGAGATGGCCTCGCGGTCCGTGTTCATCACCATCGGGATTGCGGCCCCGTCCAGGTTGGCCGAGGTGATGATGTTCGCGTAAGTCGAGGCCACGTCGAATTCCCGCCACAGGCGCATGGTGATCACGTCGGCCGAGCCGATGCCGGTGGCGTTGCCCATGGATTCGCGCGTCAGCCCCAGCACTACGATCTTCTTGATGAGAGGCTCGAGCACCCACTTCACCGCGCGGCGGTTGCGGCCGGTGATGTTCGGATCGAAGCCCGCGCCGCTGATGTTCTTGCCCATCTCGTCGATGATGAGCACGTCGATCTCGTCGAAGTAGAGCTGCGGCATCAGCTGCTTGGCGAGCGCCTGGAGCTCCGGCTCGCGGCTCCCGAGCTGCTCCGCGGGGACGATCTCGACCAGCGCGGTCTCGTCGTAGGCATTCTCCACGATGCCCACGCCGAACAGGACGTTGCGGCTGGCCAGGACCACGTCCCGGATCTGCGGAAGGAGCTCGGGGAAGCGGTCCATGCCATGGGTATGGTAGGTGGCCGCGCCCACGATCTTGCCGATGCCGATGGACAGCATCTTGGTGAGGCCGCTCTCGGTCGCGCCACGGAACCCCGTGTGCGGCTTGATGCGGTTGATCACCACGATGCCGTCGGACTCGGCCGCGTGCTTGTCCACGTGCACCGGAGTGCCGTCCGGGAGCTGGCCGACGATGGCCGTGTCCATGCTGGCCTTGACCGGCACGCCCATGGTCGCCTCGCTGATGCCGTAGCTGTCCAGTACCTTCTTCTGGCCCTCGGCTGTGGCTGCGCCATGGCTACCCATGCAGGGGAACACGAAGGGCTTCGCGCCCAGCGCCTGCAGCTCGCGCACCACGCACTTCGCGATCTCGGCGATGTTGGCGATGCCGCGGCTGCCGCAGCCGACCGCTACGCCCCGGCCTGCTTGGATGCGGCTGCGAACCTCGGGCCGCTGGAACTCGAGCGCGATGGCGGCGGGGATATCGGCCAGCCGCGCGGCCTCGAACTTCTGGCGCACATTGACCATTTTCGGCAGCGGGACGTCGAGCCCGCCAGCGATGTTCACGTCGATCCGGGAACCGATCATGGTGGGTGATCTGCCTGAAAGTAGTAAAGGGAAATAAAGGGTTGCGCAACCAGCCTCCAGTCTACCCGTTCCCGGGCGCTACGGCACGGGTCCGTCAGGCACGACTACGGCGAAAGCATCCCGGGTATGCGCGGCAGGCGCTCTTGCAGATAGTCGACGAAGGCACGGACCTTGGCGGAAACGAAACGACCCGAGGGGTAGACGGCGTTCACGGGCAGCGGCGGGGCAGTGAAGTCTTGTAACACCGGGACCGCAGCGCCACGGGTGAGCTCTTCCTGGATGAATACCAGGGGCATTACGGCTAATCCATGACCGGAGAGCATCGCATCGCGCAAGGCGTAACCGTTGTTGGTCCGGAAGCGCCCCGCTATGCGAACGCGGATTTCGCCGCCCGGCGCGGGGAAGACCCATTCGTTGCCGGTCGAGAGATAGGTGTAATGCAGGCAATGGTGCTGCGTGAGCTCATTAGGATGCTGCGGCACACCGCGCCGTTCGAGGTAGGAGGGCGACGCTACGACGGCTACCGGTGAACCGGCGAGTCGGCGCGCCACCAGGCTGGAGTCGTTCAGTCGGCCGAAGCGGACGGCGACATCGATACCTTCCTCCACCAGGTCGATGTAACGGTCGTTGAGCGTGAGCAGTGCCGACACCTCCGGGTGCAGCGCCTGGAAATCGAGCATGAGGCGGGACAGGAACATCTGCCCGAAGGCGACCGACGAGTTGACACTCAACGTGCCGCCCAGGCTGCCTTGCAGCGCGCCGAGGCTGGTCTCGGCGGCACGCACCTGGTCGATGATCTGGCGGCACCGCTCGTAATAGGCGGCGCCGGCCTCGGTCAGACTCAAGCTGCGGGTGCTGCGATGGAGCAGCCGGGTTTTCAGGCCACGTTCGAGCGCGGTCATCTGTTTGCTCACCGTCGGTTGCGTCATTCCCGCCTCGCGCGCGACGGCGGAAAAGCTGCCCGTCTCGACGATGCGCACGAAGATTTCCATCAGCGTCAGCTTGTCCATCACCTATCCTGGTCCGATCGTCGTGCGGGGTGAGGGCCGGCTCGTCTCGGCCGTGACGCCGTCCAGTCATTCTTCCGCGCCGCACAACATCTGCCCTGCGGCATGCCGGCAGATGGGCGCAAAAAGCTTCTTCAATACGGTAACTCTGAGACTTATCCGGCGGATTATAGTACCCACTTCTTTCCCCGGAAGGAGTTCGCGTATGCTCGCCCCCGCTGCATGCTGCAATGCAATAACATTGTACTCCTCTCGAACTTGCCACAGCGAATCGCCAGGCGCGATGCTTGATATCCATGTCTACCAATGCCCGCGCGCAGCCCGATCCAAACAACGGGTTGACGACGGTTGATGCTCGGGCCTATATTACTGACTAGTCAGTCAATAGCAAGTCCGGCGCTATGCAATATCGACAGCTAGGCAGCAGCAACTTGCGCGTGTCCGAGATCGCTCTTGGATCGTGGCTCACCTACGGCGGCGGTGTCGAAAGGGCACAGGCGCTGGCTTGCGTGCGCCGGGCCTTCGAGTCGGGCATCAACTTCATCGATACCGCCAACGTTTACGGACGCGGCGCGGCAGAAACGTTGCTGGGCGAAGCTCTGGCGGGCATCCCGCGCGAGTCCTACGTGCTCGCGACCAAGGTGTTCTTCCCGATGTCCTCGCGGGATCAGGGGCTCTCGGGCGCGCAGATCGTGAAGCAGCTGGACGCTTCCCTCCAGCGTTTGCATACCGATTACGTGGACCTGTACCAGTGCCATCGCTATGACGCGGACACGCCGCTGGAGGAGACCATGCGGACGCTGACCGATGTAGTGCGGCAGGGTAAGGTGCGCCACATCGGATTCAGCGAGTGGCCCGCGGACAAGATTCGCGCCGCGGTCGAAATGCACGGGGTCGAGCAGTTCGTCTCGAGCCAGCCGCAGTACTCCCTGCTCTGGCGGACGCCGGAGCAGGAGGTCATCCCCTATTGTCGCCAGCACGGCATCTCTCAGATTGTCTGGTCGCCGCTCGCGCAAGGGGTGCTGAGCGGCAAATACCGCCCCGGCCGGCCGTTGCCTCCAGGGACACGCGCCACCAGTTCGAGCATGGGGACATTCCTTCGCCAAAGCTGGCTGTCCGAGCGCACGCTGCAGGCGGTCCAGGAGCTTGCGGGCTTGGCGCAGCGAAACCGCCTCACCCCGGCGCAGTTCGCGCTGGCCTGGGTCCTGCGCGAGCGCAACGTGGCGGCTGCTATCATCGGCGCCACCCGGCCCGAGCAGGTGAGCGAAAACGCCGCGGCATCGGGCGCGGTGGTGGATCCGGCGGACTTCGACGAAGCCGAGCGCATTCTAGGTCTCGCGACGTGACCCCAGGGGTGCGGCCTATTCCGTCGGGGAATACATGTTATGCCCCGACGTGGCTTTTCGCGCCGCAGCAGACACGTTCTAATCGATTGCAGTGAATACTTAAAAGAACGGAGCGAGCGCGGCTGTCGCCGCGGCGCGACCACCCTTCCTGGCAGTTAGCCTCCTTCCCGTTGGTCGTGACCGAGGCTCTTGCGCGCAGCAGCATTCAGAACCCTTCGCTGCTCGCGCGAGCAACGCCCCGAACGGGTAGCCGCGGATTGTCGAGCCGTTCCCGCATGGGGAGTTCAAGCATGAGTTCGGTTGCCTCCGACGCAGTGTTGTACGCCGATTCCTCCGAGGACGTGCCGGCGGACTACTCCAGTCTCCGACGGGAGAACGTGCGCGTATCCAGCCGCGGCCTCGGCTGGGGCCCGCTAAACTTCGAACGGCGCGAGAACCCGCCCGGGTCGCGCGCGCTACCCAACGGCAGCAGCCAGCACCTGATCTTCGTCGGCCTGGGATCCGGCCGCTTCGTGCGCGAAAGCGCAGGCGAGCAAGTGGAGCGCGAATTGGCGCCCGGCTCGGTGGCGCTGGTTCCCAGCCGTACGCCGGTAAGCTGGAGCTGGACTACGCGTATCAGCTTTTCAGTGTTGATCCTGGAGCCGGCGTTCCTCGATCGCGTAGCACAGGAGGTGTTCGGCCTCGAGCCGGCCGACTACAAGCTCGTTCTCATTGAGCGCGCGAACGACTCTGCGATCACCAACATCGCCGGTGTGCTGTCGCGCGAAGTGATGCGCGGCGAACCTGGGGGTCGGTTGTACGCGGAATCGTTGGCGAACATCCTTGCCGTCCACCTGCTGCGCAACTATGCGCAATGTGCCGACGGGCGCACCCTGGACGCCTGTTCGGTGCCAGACGACGCGGCGCCGGACGCCGCCGCCGACGCTGCCGCCAGGACGCAGCCGCGTGCGGTGGCCGAAGCCTTGCGCTTCATCCATGAGAACTACTCGCACGATCTGTCCCTGAACGACCTGGCCGAGGCCGTTCACCTCAGTCCGTTCCACGTAGCGCGACTGTTCAAGCAGACACTCGGGGTTTCGCCGCACCAGTACCTGATTCAGGTTCGGGTGAACAGCGCGCGCTCGCTGCTGTCCGCCGGTTCGGGGGAGCGTTCGCTGGCCGAAGTAGCGAGCGCGGTTGGCTTCGCGGACCAGAGCCACCTGACCCGCCACTTCAAGCGGATCATGGGGGTCACGCCGAAGCAGTTTCGCCCTTGACGCTGTGGTCGGCAAGAACGTTCCAAAAGCGGGCAAGAGGATTCAATACCGCGCCGCCTTGCGATCGTAGACTGATCAGCGTTTGCTTTCCTGCCCGCCTCCCTTTCAGGCCGGGCGGATCCGGCCGCGGCGTTCCTGCTTCATCCCCGGATGCCGCTGCCCCGTCTTCCTCTGACCCCCCTGAGGGTCTTGCAGGGCGGTGGGTACGGAACCCACCGCCCTTTTTTTGCTAGCTACTTTCCGCCGCAAAAATGCCGGTACCCGTTCCCGATCTCGTTTCCGTTCCTTGTACCCGTTCCCGACAACCCTCGAATACCCGCTTCGGTTTCACCGCTGCGACGTTG
Organism: Gammaproteobacteria bacterium; assembly: GCA_041487115.1. Lineage (GTDB taxonomy): Bacteria > Pseudomonadota > Gammaproteobacteria > Burkholderiales > SHXO01 > SHXO01. Next base: position 7,294 of record JBGPMS010000015.1, on the reverse strand, counting down.
TGCCAGGACACCGGCCCGGCTATCGTGCGCCTACCGAGTGCAATACCCGGAGGAGGAGATGAGGAGATGAGGATCAGCACGACCTTGCTTGCAGCAGCGCTGCTGATGCTGCAGATCTGTGGCGCGCTGGCGGAAGACGTTCCCGCTGCACCGCCGACTGCGGCGGAGGCCGAGGCGGCGGGGCTGCAACGAGTAAGCGCGACCGAGCTCGGACAGCGCTACGGTGGCGCTCGCCTGCTGATTACCGACAAGGGCCAGGTGATCCGTTTGCAGCTACGTTCCGACGGGACCCTGGACTATCGGGACGAAAAGGGCGGGACCGACACCGGCAGCTGGCAGGTGCAAACGCGAAATGGCGGCACCGTGTGCCGGCGCTACTCGAAACAGATGGGTGGGCGCATTTGCGTTGTCTACTTCGCCGCCGCCGATGGCGTGCACTGGTTCGGCTACGGCGGTGACGATGGGCGCTGGCGCGACACCACGCGCGCGCTGGTCGGCCCCTGAGGGCGGAGGTCAGGCGGGCTGATACACGGGAACCACGTACGGGCCTTCCGGGATTACCGCAACGTGGTGGTCGCCGGCGGCTTCCACGCATCGGGCGACGGCATCCGGCACCGAGTCGACCATGCGCACCCCGGTAAGGGTGCGGTCGGCGCCGCGCAGTCCGGTGCTGTAGAGGTGGATGCCGCCCAGGCGCATGGTCTTGAGCTGCATCTGGGTCTGCCACTCGTCGATGTCGGCGTGGCTCTTGCGGCTGATATCGCGGAAGAACCCGTCCATGCCCAGGTCGAGCAGCCGGCGCTGGGCGTCCACGTACTCGCTGGAACCCATGCCTTCCGAGCACTCGGACACCACGATGAGATTGCCGCCCGGCTCCAGGATGTCGACGGGTGCCACCATCCCCTTCACCGTCTGGTAGTAGGTCGTGTCCAGCGGGTACCCGGCGGCGCTGGTCACGACGGTCTTGAACCGTCGCGCCACCGGTACCCGGGCGAAGCGGCGGATGAACGCCACGGCCTGCAGATGACTGTCGATCACTTCGCCGTAGTTCACGAACGAAACGTTCCGGTGCTCGTCGATCACGGTGTTGACCGCCAGCACGCGGCCCAGCATGCCCACGATCTCGAGCTGCTCGCGATGCAAGGGGTTGCCCTCCAGCACGCAATTTTCGGCGCCCGGGTCGGACATGAAGCGCGCGTTGTGGAAGGTCGTGATGGTCTCGGCATGGGCTACCCCCGGCGCGATGACCTTGCGCCCGCCGGAGTATCCGGCCATGAAGTGGGGCTCGACCAGGCCGGTCACAATTTTGAGATCGGCCTCCACGAAGCGGCGATCGAGCTTGACCACCGTGCCGGCGCGAGTGATACCGACCAGGACGTGGTCTGCGTCGTTGCGGGCAAAGTGGTTCTCCACCCGGACGGTCCGCAATACCCAAGGATCGCCCACCAGTTCCTCGAGCTCGCTGCCCTCGTTGGGGCGGTGCAGGCCGGTCGCCACCAGCACACGGATCTGGTCGGGCAGCATTCCCCCTTCCAGCAGGGCGCGCAGGATGGGCGCCAGGAGCAGGCCGTTCGGGACGGGCCGCGTGATATCGCAGATCAAGATGCAGGCCGACTGGCGGCCACGCGCCTCCTCGGCCAGCGCCCGCGCGCCGACGGGGTCGCCAAGGGCAGTCTGCACGCTCGCTGCCGCGTCTGGCAGCACCGGCATACCGGGCTTGCGGATCACAGTCACCGCCAGCCGCTCGGGCAACTCCAATGGCAGGCTGCCCTTCCCATAGTTCAGCTCGACCCGCATGGCTCGTAACTCTCCTCAATCTCCGGGGTTGGGTACCGATATTGAGTAAAGCATACACCGCCGCTTTGCCCGGCAACCCGGTGGGTACCGTCGGATGCTCCGGTAAACTGTAAAAATACGCTTCTAACCCCTTGTCCTGATTTATTTTAGAGGGTTAGAATGCACTTATCCCCCTGGACGCGAGGAAGTGAAAATGACCACGTACTGGAAAGCACTGCTGATCGGCCTGCTCGCCCTTTCACTGTCGGCTGGGCCCGTCCTGGCCTACGAAGACCAGGAGCAAGCGAAGCGCGAACCGAAGGGAGAGGAAATGATCGCGGACGCGCTGGTGGCCCGGCCTCTGGGCATCCTTGCGATGGCGCTGGGCGTCATTACGTTCGTGGTTTCCCTGCCCTTCACGCTACCGAGCGGCAGCGTAGACTCCGCCAACAAGGCGCTGGTGAAAGCCCCTACCACGTTCACGTTCAAGCGGCCGCTGGGGCGCTTCCTCTCCTGCGAAGAGCAGCCCGGCATGTGCAAATAGACGGCTTGCGATAGGGCTCGCGCCCCCCCGACATCCCGGCTGCTATCGCGAGCAGGCTGCCCAGCACGCCGTCGCGCCGTTTCCAAGGCGCGACCAGCCAGGTCAGACCGCCCAGCGCAAACAGCGCCCCCACTACTTGCAGCCGGTTCAGGCGCTCGCGCAGGGCCAGGCGGGCGAAGACCAGCACCCAGAACGGCATGCTGTAGACGAGCGTCCGTGCTGACGAGCTGCAGCGCCGTGAACGTGGCGGCGAAGTTCCGCGTCAGCATCCATCCCAGTATCACCACCGGCTTCCACTCGTTGCGTGACCCGGCCGGACGCCGTCGTCGGCCGCGATCTTGGGGCGACACGAAGGGATCGATACCTGCAGACGCCGCTTATCCCTGGTGTCGTGGAACAAAGGCGTGGGACGCGGTTTTGGATATACTTCGCCCGGTCGGTCGCGTGCACTGTCCATCTCCGCGCTGCCGTCAAACACAACAACTCAATAACTATAGTCGGGAGGAGGCAGATGGAAATCTGGTCCCAGGTCTATGACCCGCTGGGCAACACGATCCTGTCCACGCTGGTCTGCGCGATCCCTGTCATCGTATTGCTCGGCGGACTGGGGATTTTCCACATTCGCGCGCACTATGCCGCCATCGCGGGTCTAGTTGCGGCGGTGGCGATCGCGCTGTTCATCCTCGGTATGCCGGCCCACATCGCCGTCCGGGCCGGATTCTTCGGCGCGCTCTTCGCGACCACCACCGTCTGCTGGATCATCTTCAACCTGATCTTCCTGTATCGCATGACGGTCAAGGCGGGACTGTTCACGATCCTGCAGGACAGCATCGGCGGCATCACCAACGACCGCCGGCTGCAACTGGTATTGATCGCGTTTTGTTTCGGCGCCTTCTTCGAGGGTGCGGCCGGCGGTGGCACCCCGGTGGCGGTGACGGGAGCCATCCTGATCGGCCTGGGCTTTCACCCTCTGGCGGCCTCGGGGCTTTCGCTGATCGCCAATACAGCGCCGGTTGCCTATGGCGGCCTCGGCACGCCCATCATCGTGCTGCAGGGCGTGACCGGCTTCGACCTGCTGCACCTTTCGGCCATGGTAGGGCGTCAGCTGCCTTTGTTTTCGGTCATCGTTCCGTTCTGGGTCGTCGTCACCTTTTGCGGGTTTCGCGGCACCTGGCAGGTCTGGCCGGCGATCCTGGTGGCGGGGCTGGCCTTTTCCATCCCGCAGTTCATCATTTCGAACTACCACGGCCCGTGGCTGGTGGACATGGTTTCGGCCATGATCTCGATGATCGTGCTCGCGGTGTTCCTGAAGGTCTGGAAGCCCAAGAACGTGATGCTGGATGCAAGCGGAAAGGGCGTCACGGTGAGCTACGATCAGGCGCAGCAGAGCAGGGAGCACCACGGTCACAGCCGTGACCTGGTGGTCAAGGCCTGGATGCCGTGGGTGATCCTGACCGTGATCCTGTTCCTGTGGGGGCTGCCGCAGGTGAAAGCTGTGCTCAACGTGAAGGACGTTCTGTACTGGGAATGGGCGATCCAGGGCTTGCACAAGGTCGTGCAGCGGGTCCCGCCGGCAGTGGCCTCGCCCTACACCGAGGCGGCGGTCTGGAAATGGGGCATCCTGTCGGCTACCGGCACCGGAATTCTCATCGCCGCCGTCATATCGGGCCTCGTGATGGGGTTCAAGTTCAAGGACATGATCAAGACCTGGGGCGAGACCTTCGGGATCATGAAGTTCTCGCTGCTGACCATCGTAGCCATGCTGGCGCTCGGCTACACCACCCGCTTCGCGGGTATGGACGGCACACTGGGACTCGCGTTCGCCAATACCGGCTGGCTGTACCCGTTCTTCGGCACCCTGATCGGCTGGATCGGCACGGCGCTCACCGGGACCGACGCGGCATCCAACGCGCTCTTCGGCAGTCAGCAGGTGATCACCGCCAACAAGCTGGGCTTGGATCCGACACTGATGGCGGCGGCCAACAGCTCCGGCGGGGTGATGGGTAAGATGATCGACGCGCAGAGCATCGTGGTGGCGTCGGTGGCGACCGGCTACATCGGCAAGGAGGGCGTGATCCTGCGCTACGTCTTCTGGCACAGCTTGTCACTGGCCGCTCTGGTCGGCTTATTCGTGATGCTGCAGGCCTACGTCTCGCCGTTCAATGCGATGGTGGTGAAGTAGAACCTTAAGGTCGGCCCCCGTGGATTCGCGTCCGCGGGGGCCTTTTGCTGGTGCAGGGATGCGTTGCGTGTGACCGTCGGTGAGGTCAGTGGAACCGAACCGGCTGGGTCATAAGGAAGTCGAAGTTGCCCAGGAACTCGTCTACCGAATCATCGGTGGGGTCGTCCGCAATCGCCTGGGCCAGCGAATCACCGAATACTTGCGCCACTTGGCCGTCCAAATACCCGCCCACGCCCAGGTGCTTGTCGATCAGCTCATAACCGCCTACGCCCGGGTACTCGACGACGTGATAGTGATTGCTGTTGTAAACGATGTTCATTCCGCAGTGTCTCCCGACACGCAAACCACCCACCCCTTAGGCGGTGGCAGTTCGCGTGCGATCAATACGTTGTGTAGGCCGCAAGGGTTTTCAAGGACCCATGCGGACCCGAACCGCTCGCGAGCTCTACGCAGCAACTTCTGCGCCACCGTCCGGAGGGTCGCGGCTCTGGCAGGACCCACCCGAATGGAGGAAAAGGAGATGACCGGCACTGAGATCGAAGCGCGCCTGGCTGAACAAGGGCACCAACTGCCGGAGCCGTTGGCTCCTGCATTCCAATATGTTGCGGTAGTCGTCCATAGCGGCGTGGCCTACGTCAGTGGCCAGATTCCCCGGGCGGGCGGGCAGGTCATGATGACCGGGAAAGCGGGGGCGGAGGTGAGCCTGGAGCAGGCTCAGCGGGCTGCCGAAGCCTGCCTGCTCCAGGCCCTGGCTCAGCTCAAGGCGGAAGTCGGTGACCTCGGGCGTATCACCCGCATTCTCAAGGTCACCGGCTTCGTTGCCTCCGCGCCTGGGTTCAACCAGCAGCCGCAGGTGATCGATGCTGCGTCCACCCTTCTGGTTCACGCCTTCGGGGAGGCGGGGCGCCACGCCCGCAGTGCCGTGGGCGTGGCCGAGCTCCCGCGCGGCGTTCCGGTAGAGATCGAGCTGGTCGCAGCCGTGGCCTAATGATCGCTCACCTGCCACGCGCCTCAGTCGCTGCGGCGTGTGCAACCCAAGAGTCGGAGGATTAGCGCATGCGGTACAACGAACTCGGCTCCAGCGGCCTCAAGGTTTCCGAGCTTTGCCTCGGGACGATGACCTGGGGCGAGCAGAACACCGAGGCCGAGGCCCATCAGCAGCTGGATTACTCAGTCCAGCGCGGCATCAACTTCATCGACGCCGCCGAGATGTATCCGGTACCCCCGCGCGGCGAGACGCAAGGCCGAACCGAGGCGATCCTCGGCACCTGGCTGAAAAGGCAGGCGCGGCACAAGTTGATTGTCGCGACCAAGATCGCAGCCCCCCGGCCCGGGCTTAACTGGGTGCGCGGCGGCAACCTGGCGGTCGACCGCAAGAACATCGAGGCGGCGCTCCACGCCAGCCTGAGGCAGCTGCAGACGGACTATGTCGACCTGTACCAGGTGCATTGGCCGGATCGCTACGTTCCGACTTTCGGGCAGACGCTCTACGAGCCCGAGCAGGAGCGACCGACGGTACCGATCGAGGAGCAGCTCGGCGCGTTTGCGGAGTTCGTCAAGGCCGGCAAGATCAGGCACTTGGGCGTGTCGAACGAGACCCCGTGGGGGGTGTGCGAGTGGCTCCGGCAGGCCGAGCGGTGCAGCCAGCCGAAGATCGTTTCGATCCAGAACGCGTACAACTTGATCAATCGGACCTACGAGATGGGCTTGTCGGAGGTCACCCGGCGCGAGGCAATTCCGCTGCTGGCCTACAGCCCTTTGGCTTTTGGGCACCTTACCGGCAAATACCTCGACGGCGCCAAGCCCGGCGGCGCCCGGCTTACCCGGTTCCCCGAGTTCGGGCCGCGCTACGCGAAGGTCAACGTGCCTGAGGCGGTTGCGGCCTATGCGGCCTTGGCCAAGTCGCTCGGCCTGGCTCCCGCCACGCTGGCCCTCGCCTTCGCGCGCAGCAAATGGTTCGTCGCCTCCACCATCATCGGCGCCACCTCGCTCGAGCAGCTCGAGCACAACATCGATTCGGCGGCGGTGGCCCTGGATGCCACGGCCCTGGCCGCCATCGACGAGATTCATCACCGCTATCCGAGCCCGGCGGCGTGACCCGTGGCCGCTGATCTCCGCAGTCGGCGCGCAAGCAAAAGAAGATTCGTGCCTGAACCGTTTGACACCCCGAGGCTTTTTCGCCAAAATTCTGGGTTTCGTTCGGAGGGGTTCCCGAGCGGTCAAAGGGAGCAGACTGTAAATCTGCCGGCCATGCCTTCGAAGGTTCGAATCCTTCCCCCTCCACCAAGTCTCGTCAGAGGGGTATGGAAAGAAGGCGGGCCTAACGGTCATTCAGGCCTGGAGTGATGGGACAAGGTGGGCAGGCCTACTACAAAGCGGATGCCGGTGCTTAGCGGGCCTAGGGGTTGGGGAGGGCCTGGGGGTTGGGCGGATGAGGCTGTATGCGGGCCTCGCTTGAGAAGCAGCGCGGGTGTAGCTCAATGGTAGAGCAGAAGCCTTCCAAGCTTACGACGAGGGTTCGATTCCCTTCACCCGCTCCAACAGGGTATCGGCGATCGAACCGCAGCCGCCATCGTGCACTTCGGCATCTCTTGAGGTCACGGTTTCGGGGCCCATGTAGCTCAGTGGTAGAGCACTCCCTTGGTAAGGGAGAGGTCGAGCGTTCAATCCGCTCCATGGGCACCATCCCAATTCTTTGACGTTGACGACGACTACTTCACGGACACTGGCAAGAGGAATCGGTCATGGCGAAAGGAAAGTTTCAGCGGACGAAGCCGCACGTGAACGTGGGG
>JBGPMS010000014.1:0-30666 GCA_041487115.1 Gammaproteobacteria bacterium | reverse complement strand
GCCATTGCGCTGGTAGCGAGTCTGGGGCAGAGCGTGCATACGGTGGTGATCGCCATCGCGTTCGTGAACATCCCCATCTATCTGCGGCTGATGCGCTCGCAGGTGCTGACCATACGCGGCATGCGGTACGTAGAGGCCGCACAGATCGCGGGCATGTCGGACTTCTACACCATCACTCGCCACGTCATCCCGAACGCGATGGCCCCGGTGCTGGCCCAGGTGTCCGTCAACATCGGCTGGTCGATCCTGCTCACCGCGGCCCTGAGCTTCGTCGGTGCCGGAGTGCGTCCGCCCACTCCGGAGTGGGGGAGCATGATCGCGATGGGATTCCAGAATCTCGTGACCGGCCAGTGGTGGCCCTCGCTGTACCCGGGCCTAGCCCTTGCCATCACGGTGTTCGGCTTCGCGCTCGTCGGCAGCAGTATCGAGGTGCTGGCCGATCCGATGAAGCGCCGTGCCCTGATCGCGGAGCTGCGGCCGCGCGCTGGCGCGGACCGGCGCTAGGGGCGCGCATGCACCTGGCTGCATACATCGGGCGGCGCCTGCTGTTCATCGCGCCGCAACTGCTCGGCATCGTGCTGGTGAGCTTTCTCCTGATCAAGACGATACCCGGCGATCCGGCCGTGCTCATGCTGGGTCCGACGGCTACGCCGGAGGCCATCGCGTCGTTGCGAGCCAAGATGGGGCTCGATCAGCCGATCCCGGTCCAGTTCGTGATTTACGTGAAGGCGCTGGTGCATGGCGACCTCGGCACTTCGTGGCAGACCACCAGGCCGGTGCTGGAAGATCTCTTGCAGCGCTTCCCGGCGACGGTCGAGCTGGTGACGTTCGGTTTGCTCATCGCCATCCTGATCGGAGTCCCGCTCGGACTCGCCGCCGCGGTGAATCCAAAGGGCTGGCTCGCGCGCGTCGCCGATATCTATGGGTTGAGCGCGGGCGCGCTGCCGGACTTCTGGCTGGCTCTGGTATTCATCTATGTGTTCTACACTCTGCTCGGAGCGCTTCCGCCTCCCCTGGGGCGAATCGACCTCGCTCTCCTTCCCCCGGCGCAGGTGACGGGCATGTATACGATCGACGCGCTCATTGCGAGGGACTGGGGGGCCTTCGCATCGAGCGCCGCGCATCTGGTCTTGCCGGTCGCAACGCTCGGTCTGATAAACGCCGGACCGATCCTGAAGATGACTCACGCGACGGTCGAAAGGATGCTGCAATCGGATTTCAGCCGGTACGAAGTGCTCTGCGGGATGCCGCCCGGAACGGTGATTCGGAACGCACTGCGCAACGCCCTGCCGTCGATCATCACCATTCTGGGAGTCTTGTACGGGTTCCTCATCGGCGGCGCGGTCCTGGTCGAGATCGTATTCAGCTGGGGCGGTGCGGGACAGTATGCGGTCCAGGGCGTGCTCAACTCGGACCTTTACCCGGTGCTGGGCTTCGTACTGTTCTCGGCGATATTCTCGCTGGTGGTGTATCTGGTGGTGGATCTGATCTACTTCGCCATCGATCCGAGGCTCGGGCATTGAGCCTTGCGCCCACAGCCGCTGGCGCTGGGCCAGCCGTCGCAGAGCGTGCTCCTCGACCAGACGCCGCCGAGCCCCTGCTGGAGGTGCGCAATCTGCGGGTCGAGTTTCCCACCGCTCTCGGCGATAGCCGCGTGGCGCTGCGGGACATCAGCTTCTCGTTGATGCCCGGAGAGATCGTCGGGGTAGTGGGAGAATCCGGTGCAGGGAAGACGACGTTGGCGCGGTCGCTGTTGGGCTTGCCTCCTGTACCCGGTCGCATCACGGCCGGCGACGTCTTGTTCCGTGGCAAGGATCTGCGAGCGCTGCCGGAGCGGGAGCTGCGCAGCATGCGAGGCAAAGACCTGTCGATGGTCGTTCCCAACCCGCGCGGCGAGCTCAATCCGCTGCTCACGGTAGGAGACCAGATCGCCGCGATCGCTCGGATCCATCTGGGCATCAGCCGCAAGGAAGCGCGCGGAAAAGCGCTGGACATGCTGAAGGCGGTGCAGATCCCGGATCCCGACAGGCGTTTCGACGCCTATCCGCACCAGCTTTCCGGCGGCATGGCCCAGCGCGTTGTCATTGCCATGGCGCTGGTGTGCTCACCGAGCTTTGTCATCTCCGACGACGCCACCAGCGGGCTCGACGTAACGGTCCAGGCGCAGATCCTCGATCTCATGCGCGCGCTGGCCGAGAAGCAGCGCAGCGCGATGCTGTTCATCACCCGGGACGTGGGCATCACGGCGCACTTCTGCGACCGCGTCGCGGTGATCTACGCTGGACAGATCATGGAAGTGGCGCCCCGGCACGCATTCTTCTTCGAGCCATCGCACCCGTACACGATCATGCTCCTGGCTGCCTTCTCGCACAGTCCCGAGCTCAGGCATCGATGGACGGTGCCCGACATAAGGCGTCGCACGCTGGAGGGTGCGGCCGGTTGCAGCTATGCCGATCGCTGCCCGTTGGCCCAGGAGCGCTGCCGCACCGTCGAGCCGCCCCTCGCGCAGCTCGCGCCGGGCCACTTTTCCAAGTGCCACTTTCCCGTGGTCCGCTGATGGCTGCCCTGCTCGAGGTGTCCGGCCTCTACAAGAGCTTTACCATCTCCGGTTCGCGCGCGCTGGTGCAGGCGGTAAACGGCGTCTCCTTCGCGATCCAGCCTGGCGAGACCCTCGGGCTGGTCGGGGAGAGCGGATCGGGAAAGACCACGGTGGGGCGATGCATCCTCGGACTGCTCGAACCGACCCAGGGGACGATACGCTTCCGCGGCGAAGACATCACCCTGGGCGGGCGCAGGAGCAAGTCGCGCGGCAAGATGCAGCTGGTATTTCAGGAACCGGCGGAGAGCCTGGATCCGCGGCAGCGCATCGGCCGGTCGATCGAGGAACCGCTGGTCGCGCTCAAGGTCGCGAGGAACGAGCGCCATGATCGCCTGCTGGAATCGATCGGACTGGTGGGGCTCAGCGAGGACATGCTGAACCTCTACCCGGCCGAGCTCAGCGCCGGCCAGCAGCAGCGAGTGGGCATCGCACGGGCGATGATCACGCGCCCCGAGCTGGTTGTGCTCGACGAACCCACGTCGGCGCTCGACCCCACCGCTCGGGCGGAGATCATCGAGCTGCTGCAAAGGATTCAAGGCGAGCTGGGCACTTCGTATCTGTTCATCTCGCACGATCTGAGCACGGTGCGCTTCGTCAGTCATCGTGTCGCGGTGATGTACCTCGGCATGATCGTGGAGCAAGGGGATGCGGCGAAAGTGTTCGCCCAGCCGGTCCATCCCTACAGCGTGGGATTGCTCTCCGCGGTGCTCCTGCCCAACCCGGAGCTCAAGTACGAGACCACGGTCAGTCTTCAGGGCGAGATTCCCAGCCCGATCAACCTGCCCAAGGGCTGCTTCCTCGCATCGCGCTGCCCGCTCGTCCTCCAGCGGTGCCGCGACGAGATGCCCGCCCCGGAAAATCTGGGCGGAGGACACATCGTGCATTGCTTCCGCCATCAGGAGGTGGCGGCGCTGGATTCCACTACAGATACATTCACACGGTTCCAGGAAGAGGCGAAGCGGATTCTTGGAGTCTTCCCCGGAGAGCCGCAGCCCGATTCAACGGTGGCTCAGTCCGAAAACCAGCAAAAGGCGGAAAGCGGACAACTATGAATAGACTGACAGGCAAAAAGGCACTGGTCACAGGTGCGGCGCGCGGTATCGGCCACGCCATCGCTGTCGCGTTCGCCAGCGAAGGCGCCGATGTCGCGATTCTCGACCTGAAGCAGGACAACGCGGAGCGCGCCGCGGAGGAGGTCCGCAGGCTCGGCGTCAGCGGCATCGCAGTCGCCGCAGACGTGAGCAACGAGGATCAGGTCAAGCGCGCCATCGCCGAGGTTCAGCGCGCATTCGGCCGGATCGACATCCTCGTGAACAACGCCGGCATCGATACCACTTCGACCGTCGTCGAAATGCCCACGGCCATGTGGGATGAGATGATGGCGGTGAACCTGCGCAGCATCTTTCTGTGCACGCGAGAGGTATTGCCCGGCATGATCCAGCGCAAGTGGGGGCGCATCATCAGCACCAGCTCCCAGCTCGCGCACAAGGGCGCGGCGGAGATGGCGCACTATGCCGCGGCCAAGGCCGGTGTCATCGGCTTTACACGCTCGCTCGCTTATGAGGTCGCAAGAGACGGCATCACGGTCAACGCGATCTGCCCGGGTCCCATCGATACCGAGCTGTTCCGGAATATTCCAGAGGACTGGCGGCGGCGCAAGCTGGCCGAGCTTCCCATCGGGCGGGCGGGGAGAGTGGACGAGATCGCGCCGACGGCCGTCCTGCTTGCCTCGGATGAGGGGTCGTACTTCATCGGCGCATCGCTGAACCCCAACGGCGGGGACTACATGATCTAAAGTCCCCGGAGGTGGGGCGCCGCTGGGTCCGGTGACCCAGCAGGGGGGCTGACGGCCCAGCGCGCCGCGTGGCGGCTCAGCCGATGCGTACCAGCGCGCCTCCATCGACCGGCAGGGCAACGCCGGTAATGAAGTTCGCTTCATCCGAGGCGAGGAACAGCGCTGCGTTGGCCACGTCCCACGCAGTGCCCATCTGACCGCGCAGCGGCACCTGGGCGTTGCGTTGGGCCACCACTTCCGCGCGTGTCTTGCCCCACGCCTTCACGCGGTTCTCTACCGCCATCGGCGTATTCATCAACCCCGGCAGGATGACATTGGCGCGGATGCCGAACTCCGCATTTTGAATCGCGAGTTGCTGAGTGAAGGCGATCATCGCCGCCTTGGTCGCCTTGTAGGCCACCAGAGGATAGTCCGCCCAGGCCGCGATCGAGGCGATGTTGATGATCGAGCCGGAACGCTGCTCCCGCATCACCGGCAGGACATGCTTGCATGCCATGACGGTGCCGCGCAGGTTGATGGCGCAGATCCGATCGAACGCCTCCTCGGTGATATCCAGGACCGGCGCGTCGCCACCGGCGATGCTCACCCCGACGTTGTTGTGGAGGATGTCGATCCGCCCCCACAGCTTGCGCGCATGCTGGATCGCCGCCGCGAGAGTGCTTTCTTTAGTGACGTCGGCTTGGAACGGCACGCACGCGCCACCTTCCTTGCCTGCCATCACGGCTGTTTCCTCGGCCGATGCCAGATCGCGGTCGACCGCAAGCACCTTCGCGCCTTCGCGGGCGAAGCGCAGGACGGTGGCGCGGCCGTTGCCGAGCCCTTCGCCCGGACTCTGGCCGGCGCCGACGATGATGGCTGTCTTTCCTTCGAGGCGCATGACTTACGTATGTTGCACCTTTTTCGGCGATCCGGTCGAGAGTTTCCCGGCCGCCGCGGAGGCGGTTCCTGGAGCTGCCCCGGCTCCATTCCGGCTCCGGATGCCGAGCCTTAGGGCTGGAGTGCCTGTGATACGCTATGCGGCTCACTTACCGTTCTTAAGCGCGCCGTCCCCTGGCGGTCCAGATTCGACCCGGAGGTTCCCATGACAGACGCAGTAATCGTATCCACCGCTCGCACCCCGCTGTGCAAGTCATGGCGCGGGGCCCTCAACATGACCCACGGTGCCACCCTCGGCGGCCACGTGGTGAAGCACGCAGTGCAGCGTGCGAAGCTCGACCCGGCCGAGGTCGAGGACGTGATCATGGGCTGCGCGAACCCGGAAGGCGCCACCGGCCAGAATATCGCGCGCCAGATCGCGATCCGGGCCGGCTTGCCGGTGAGCGTCTCCGGTGCGACGGTGAACCGCTTCTGCTCCTCGGGATTGCAGACCGTCATGTTGGCTGCGCAGCGGATCCTCGCGGGTGAAGCGGACATCTTCGTCGCGGGTGGAGTGGAGTCGATCTCGTGCGTGCAGAACGAGATGAACAAGCACATGGTGCAGGAGAGCTGGCTGATGGAGCACAAGCCGGAAATCTACTGGCCCATGCTGCAGACGGCGGAGACCGTCGCCAAGCGCTACAAGATCTCGCGCGAAGTCCAGGACCGCTTCGGGGTCGACAGCCAGCTCAGGGCGGCCAAGTCCAGAGCCGAAGGCAAGTTCAAGGATGAGATCGTGCCGATCGCGACCACCATGAAGATGGTGGACAAGAACACCGGCGCCGAGAGCACCAAGGAGGTCACCGCGTCGGAAGACGAGGGCATCCGCCCGGATACGACTTACGAGGGCGTGGCCAACATCCGGCCCGCTATCGAAGGCGGCGTGATCGCCGCCGGCAATGCGAGCCAGTTCTCCGATGGCGCCTCGGCCCAGGTGGTGATGAGCGACAAGGTGGCTGCAGCCAAGGGGCTCAAGCCGATGGGGATCTTCCGCGGCTTCGCGGTCGCCGGGTGCGAGCCCGACGAGATGGGCATCGGCCCGGTCTTCGCGGTGCCGAAGCTGCTCAAGCGCACCGGTTTGAAGATCGAGGACATCGGCCTGTGGGAATTGAACGAGGCCTTCGCAGTGCAGGTGATCTACTGCCGCGACAAGCTCGGGATCCCGAACGAACGCCTCAACGTGGACGGCGGTGCGATCGCGGTCGGCCATCCCTACGGCACGACCGGCAGCCGGCTCGTCGGTCACGCGCTGATCGAGGGCAAGCGCCGCGGCGTGAAGTACGTGGTCGTGACCATGTGCGTCGGCGGCGGGATGGGCGCGGCCGGGTTATTCGAGGTGGCGTAGGGCGAGAACACTCTCAGTTTGCGAAGGGGGCCCGGGGGATTTGCTTTTCCCCGACCTGAACCGCCATGACCTCCCGCCTGATAAACCTGCGCGACCTGCAGTTCGTCCTCTACGAACTGCTCCAGGTCGGCGCGCTGACCGAACGCCCACGCTACGCCGATCACTCTCGCGAGACCTTCGACGCGGCCATCTGTGCCTGTACGCTGCGCGTCTTGCCCTGGCCAACGCCTCGCTCTACCTCGAGATGATGGGCCACATCGTGGTAGCCTGGGTATGGTGGCGTCAGGCGCTGGTCGCCGTGGCAGGCCTTGCCAGGGCGCACGACGCCGACCGCGACTTCTATCAGGGCAAGCTGCAGGCGTGTGCCTACTTTTTCCGCTGGGAGCTGCCCAAGACCCGGCACCAGAAGGAGTTGTTGAACGGCATGGATCGGACCTCATTCGAAATGCAGATTGCGTGGTTTCTAGGACGCTAACCCATGGATGAGCCGCAGGACAGCGAGTGGACCGCGCCGCCGGCGCCGCAAGCAGTCGAGCCGGTCCGGCCGCTGGTCGAAGAGGCGCGCTGGACGTCGAGCCCGGTGGCCGAGCAACTGCTGCTCGACAGCCAGGCCTTCTACGCCGAGTGGTCGCCGCTGCATGTCGACCCGCCCTACGCGATCTACCACTACACCGACGCCGCCGCCTTGAAGGGGATCCTGGAGTCGGGCCGGCTGTGGGCCAGCGACATGCTCTACCTCGCCGCTTCGCGTGAGGTGAGCTACACCTACGGGTTGGTCCGGGAACACTTGCGCAGGCGCTGGAACGCCTCCGATCCGCTGCTGAGCGATTTCTGTCTCGAGGCCGAGACCGCGCTCGATCCTCGCCGCTCGGCGCGCAGTCTGTTCGTAGCCTGCTTTTGCGAAGGCGGCGATGCGCTGAGCCAGTGGCGTGCACACGCCGGCGATGGCTACTCCCTCGGCCTGCGCACCGCCGCGCTCGACACCGTGGGTGTGCGCGTCCAGCGCGCCGGTCTGCGGCGAGTCATCTATGCGGCCGAACAGCAGAACGCCCTGATCCAGCGTGTGCTGGATCGGGCGCTGGCGGTGGTCGGATCCGCCGCGTCCGCCTCAGTGGACGAGCGCCGAGCCATCGCCGAAGTCGCGCTCGAATTCCTCGCCGACCACTTGGTGGAGTTCGTCGCCAGCTTCAAGCAGCCGACCTTCCGCGAAGAGGCGGAATGGCGGCTGGCGGTCGCGCTCGACACGGGGTACGCCGGCGAGGGTACCTGGCAAGTCCAGTTCCGGGTCGAGGCTGGCCATCCGGTGCCCTACGTCGAGCTGGACATCTCGCCGCACGGCGGTCCTGCAGCGTCGCCGGTGGCCGAGGTCGTGTGCGGCCCGATCGACCGTGGCGAGCTGGCGGCGCGCTCGATACAGCTGCTGCTCAAGAGCCGGGGCAACTCCAGCGCGCGCGTGCGGACTTCGGCGCTCACGCTGGCCGGTTGAATCGGACTTAGGATCCGTCGCGAGATGAGCGTTGGCAAACTATTCGAGCTCACCGGGCGCGTGGCCTTGATCACGGGAGGCTCGCGCGGCTTGGGCCTGCAGATGACCGAGGCGCTCGGGGAGATGGGTGCGAAGGTGGTCATCACCGCGCGCAAACAAGTGGAGCTGGAGGAGGCCAAGCAGCATCTCGAGGCACGCGGCATCGAGGTCATGACGGTGGCCTGCGACCTGCAGGACCTGCACGCGGCGCAGGCGTTGCCGGAAAAGGTGCTGGCGCAGTGGAAGCGCATCGACATCCTGGTGAACAATGCCGGAACCACCTGGGGCGCGGCGGCAGAGGATCATCCGCTCGAAGCGTGGAACAAGGTGATCAACCTGAACCTCAATGCCGTGTTCGCCCTCACCCAGGCCGTGGGCAAGCAGGCCATGATCCCGGCGCGCTATGGCCGCATCGTCAACATCGCTTCGGTCGCAGGTCTGCGCGGCACCGATCCGCGCTTCATGGGGACGGTGGCGTACAACACCAGCAAGGCGGGATTGATCAACTTCACGCGTCAGATCGCCGCCGAGTGGGGACAGTACGGGATCACTTCGAACGCGATCTGCCCGGGCGTGTTCCCCACCAAGATGGCGCGCGGGATGATCGACAAGGCGCAGGCGTTCATCCTCGATCGGACTCCGCTGCGGCGCCTGGGCAGCGAAGCGGATCTCAAGGGCGTCGCCGTGCTGCTCGCTTCGGATGCTTCGGCTTACATCACCGGCCAGGCCATCGCGGTGGACGGTGGCATGACCGCGATTTGAGCCGCGTGGGAACCAACTTCGACATCCACGTCCCGTTCGTCGAGTACCTGGGGATGCGACTGCTGGAGAAGGCCGATGGCCGCTCTTTGATCCAGTTCGACCCGCGCCCGGAGCACCTGAACAGTTGGAAGGGGGTGCACGGTGGCGTGCTCCTGTCGGTGCTGGATGTGGCGCTCAGCAGCGCGGCGCGCTCGCTCGATCCCGCGTGCATCGGCGCTACCACGGTAGAGATGAAAACCAACTTTCTGGCGGCAGCTACCGGAGCGATCCCGACCGCGGGGCGCGCGCAGCGGGCCGGGCGATCGCTGATCTTCGCCGAAGGCGAGGTGCGGGATGCCGATGGCACGCTGCTGGCCAAGGCCTCCGGTACCTTCAAGCTCCTTTATCCCAAGGGAACCGAATCATAGGACATCGTATGCCCCTCGATCCTCAAGCCGAAATGCTCCTCGGGCTGGTCAAGCAGGCCAACCTGCCGGAGTTCTGGCAGCTCACCCCCCGCCAGGCGCGCGAGCAGTTCGCACTCCGCGCGCTGAAACTCGTGGCCAAGGCAGACATCCATCGCACTGAGGACCGGCGCATCCCCGGCCCCGATCGCGATATCGCGAACCGTATCTACTGGCCGCGCGAAGCGAAGCCTGCCGAGCTGTTCCCGGTCCTGCTGTGGTTCCACGGAGGCGGGTTCGTCATCGGCGACCTCGATACGCACGACTCCGCCTGCCGCTTGCTGGCGAACCAGGCCGACTGCATGGTCGTCGCAGTGGACTACCGCCTGGCGCCCGAGTTCAAGTTCCCCGCCGCGGTGGATGACAGCCACGCCGCTGTGCGTTGGGTAGCGTTGCATGCCAAGGAGATCGGCGCCGACCCGGAGCGCATCGCGGTAGGCGGGGACAGCGCGGGAGCGAATCTCGCGACGGTCGTGTCCATCCTGGCCCGCGACGAGGGCCATCCGAAGCTGTCGTTCCAGCTCCTCGTGTATCCGTGCACGGCGCCCGAGCCAGAGATGCCGTCGCAGCGCAAATTCGCCGAAGGCTACCTGCTCACCCGCAACAGCATCGTCTGGTTCTACCAGCAGTATTTGCGCAACCAGCGGGACACCAAGGACTTCCGCTTCGCGCCACTGGTGACGGACGACCTGTCCAGCCTGCCGCCGGCCCTGGTGCTGGTAGCGGGCTACGATCCGCTGCGCGACGAGGGCGTAGAGTACGCCAAGCGGCTGATCGAGGCCGGCAACCGTGTCGCGCTGGTCAACTACGAAGGGATGATCCACGGGTTTTTTATCGCGGGTGGCGTGCTGGACGCAGCCAGGCGCGCGGTGGCGCAATCCGCTGTAGCGCTGCGCGAGGCGTTCGCGCAAGCGGCGAAAGCGTAGCTGGCAGGCTAGGGACCAACTTCTCCCCAAAGTTCCAAGGGGGGCTTAAACCAACCGCGGTGTGAGCCTTCGGTCTCGCACCCAATACGGACAAGGAGGGGCAGTCATGGGCACTCTCAGCGGCAAGGTGGCATGGGTCACGGGCGCCGGAACCGGCATCGGGCTGGCGGGCGCGCAAGCGCTGGCCGCCAGCGGTGCCACGGTCGTGATGTCGGGTCGGCGGGGCGATGTCCTCGAGCGCGAGGCCGGGGCCATCCGCAAGTCCGGAGGCAAGGCCGAAGTCGAGATCCTCGATGTCAGCGACGCGACAGCGGTCAAGCAGACGGCCGAACGCATACTTGGACGCCACGGCCAGGTGGACGTGCTGGTCAACAGCGCGGGGCTGAACAACCCGCAACGCTTCTGGCGCGACCAGACTGTCGAGAGCTGGGACCAGGTCATCCGCATCAACCTGGACGGCACCTTCTACTGCACCCAGGCGGTGATCCCCGCAATGCGCAAGCGCAAGGATGGCCTGGTGATCAACATCTCCTCGTGGGCGGGCAAGTACACTTCGGCCATGGTGGGCGCGGCCTACAACGGCAGCAAGGCCGCCGTGGTGTCGCTGACCGAGACCATCAACATGGAAGAGTGCATCAACGGCATCCGCGCCTGCGCCATCTGCCCGGCGGAGGTGGCCACGCCCATTCTGGACCGCCGCCCGGTACCGCCGTCAGCCGAGGAGCGCGCGAAGATGCTGCAGCCCGACGACCTGGGCCGTGCGATCCGCTGGGTAGCCGAGCAGCCGGCGCACGTGTGCATCAACGAGCTCATCATCAGCCCGACGTGGAACCGGCTGTACGTGGGCGGCGCGAGATGACTCGGCGCTAGAACTCGGCGTCGAGCTCCTCGAGCTCGTCGGGTTCGCGCTTCGCGCCTTCCACCCACTCGATCATGTGCGGCAGCGCCATGATCCGCTGGCAGTAGGCTGCGCACTGGGGATCGAGTTTCACGTCGTAGGTCAGGAACCGCGTGCACACCGGCGCGTACATGGCATCGGCCATCGACACAGAGCCGAACAGGTAAGGGCCCCGATACGCCGAGAGACACTCGCGCCAGATGGCGGTGACGCGGTCGATGTCCGCCTGGGCGCCGGCCCACACTTTGAAGCCGGGGTAGTGTGCCTTCAGGTTCATGGGCAAGGCCGACCGCAGGTTGCTGAACCCGGAATGCATTTCGCCGGAGATCGCGCGGCAGTGCGCCCGCGCGGCCCGCTCCTGCGGCAGCAGCTTCACCTCCGGCTCGAGCTCGTCGAGATACTCCGCGATGGCCAGCGTGTCCCACACCGTCACGCCGTCGTGGCGCAGGCGGGGGACGAGGAACGAAGGCGAGAGAAGCAGCAACTCCGCCCGCGTCGATGGGTCGTCGCTCGGCAGCACCTCCTCGGCGAAATCCAAGCCGGCCATCTTGCACAGCAGCCACCCCCGCAGCGACCAGGAGGAGTAGTTCTTGCTGCTGATGGTGAGCGTTGCCTGGGCCATGGCTGTTACCGGGTTCGCTTGGCGGAGCGCGTCGTGACGCTGAGGTGCGCTGGTGCCGGCGCATGGTTGGAGCGCGCCAGCACTGCACGCCCCCAATGATATCGGCAATAATCCTGCTTTGCAGCATACAATGTGCAAAACCCGTTGCCCGACCCCCACCGTTCCTGACAGGCCGGATAACCCGCGGCCCCGAGCCGCCGACAACGAATGATCTATCTGGCCTATCAAACGCAGTCCGACTTCATGGAGCCGGTGCGTGCGCTGGCGAAGGCGGCTGCAGCGGTGCTCAACCAGCCGCTTCCCGGGTTCTCCGGCAGTCTCGTGACCGGGAGTCTGGCCGCGGCCTACGAGCTGGTGGCGCGCACCGGGCTGAGCCACACCCGCCCCGCCTTCGACATCGGCAGCGTCAGAGTCGGTGAGCGCGACGTGGAGGTGCGCGAGGAGGCCGCCCACGTCACCCCGTTCGGAACGCTCTCGCACTTCAGGAAGGACATCGACGCCGCGCAACCGCGCATTCTCCTGGTGGCGCCACTGTCGGGCCACTTCGCGACCTTGCTGCGTGGCACGGTGCAAACGTTGCTGCCCGAAAACGACGTCTACGTTACCGACTGGCACAACGCCCGGGACGTGAGCCTGGTGCACGGCGCATTCGGCCTCGACGAGTACGTCGACCATCTCATCCGCTTTCTCGAGGTGATCGGCCCGGGTGCCCATGTCGTCGCGGTCTGTCAGCCCTGCGTGGCCACGCTGGTGGCGGTTGCTGTCATGGCCGAGGCCGGCAATCCCGCTCAACCGCGCAGCATGACCCTGATGGCGGGGCCGATCGATGCCCGCGTCAACCCGACCAAAGTCAACCAGCTTGCCACCAGCCGTCCGATCGAATGGTTCGAGCGCAATCTCATCGCTACCGTGCCGCCAAAGTTCCCGGGCGCCGGGCGGCGCGTCTATCCCGGCTTCGTGCAGCTCACGGCGTTCATGGCCATGAACCTCGACCGGCACGTGAAGGCGCACTTCGACCTGTTCGATCATCTGGTCGCGGGCGAGCGCGACAAGGCGGACGCGACGAAGACCTTCTACGACGAATACTTCGCGGTCCTGGATCTGCCCGCGGAATTCTATCTGCAGACGGTGCGCAGCATTTTCCAGGAGTATTCGCTGCCGCTCGGCCAGCTGGAATGGCGTGGCCGTCCGGTTGCCCCGCGTGCGATCCGGCGCACGGCGCTGCTCACGGTCGAAGGAGAGAAGGACGACATCTGCGCTCTCGGCCAGACGCTCGCCGCACAGGAATTGTGCGGCGGCCTGCGGCCGTACATGAAACGGCACCACATGCAGTCGGGCGTAGGTCACTACGGTGTGTTCAGCGGCAAGCGCTGGCAGAATCAGATCTACCCGATCCTGCGCAATGTGATTCTCGCCAGCGACTAACGTTTCCTTAGGAGCAGCCAGTCAGAGCTGCACTACACGGAGGAAGGCAGACATGAGTCGGTTCACGCGGCGCGACTTTCTCGGGGCCACGGGTGCAGCCGCGGCTCTCGGTGCAGCCGGGCCGGTCCTGCGGTCGGATCCGGCGAGCGCGGCAGATCTCAGGTTCGAGCCCGAGAAGGGTGCGAAGCTGCGGGTGCTGCGCTGGAAGCGCTTCGTCCAGGGCGACGAAGACCAGTTCCTGGCCAACGCCCGGCGCTTCACCGACAGGACCGGCGTCGAAGTGCGCGTCGACGCCGAGAACTGGGAGGAAGTGCGGCCCAAGGCTGCGGTGGCCGCCAACGTCGGAGCGGGACCCGACATCATCATCGCGACCGACGATGACCCGCAGCAGTATCCCGAGCAGCTTCTCGACGTCACCGACCTTGCCGAGTATCTCGGGCAGAAGTACGGCGGCTGGTTCGACGCGTGCCGCGATTTCGGCATGCACGAAGGCAGATGGATTGCCATCCCGACAGGTGCCGGCGGCGGGGCCATCGTGTACCGCAAGAGCATGGTGAGCGCCGCCGGCTTCGCCGACATCCCGAAGGACTTCTCCGGCTTTCTCACCTTGTGCAGGGCGCTCAAGGCTAGGGGGACTCCGCCGGGGCTTGCCCTTGGGCACGCGACCGGGGACGCCAATGGCTGGACGCACTGGATCCTGTGGTCCTTCGGCGGCAGGATAGCGGACGAGAACACGCAGGTCGCGATCAGCTCCAAGGAGACCCTCGCCGCCCTCGAGTACGCCCGCGAGCTGTACCAGACCTTTGCTCCGGGTACCTTGTCCTGGCTGGATCCGAGCAACAACAAGGCGTTCCTGGCGGGCGAGATCAGCCTGACCATCAACGGCATCTCGATCTACTATGCCGCCAAGACTTCCACCGATCCGAGGATGCAGGCGATGCTCCCGGACATTCAACATGCCGACTTTCCGCTAGGGCCGACCGGACAGCGGGCGCGCGGCGCCATCGTGTTCCCGGCTTTCATATTCAAGTACAGCAAGTACCCGAACGCGGCGAAGGAGTATCTCCGCTTCATGATGGAGAAGGAGCAGTACGAGCCCTGGCAGGTCGCTTCGATCGGCTATGTCTCGCACTCCTTGCGCGCCTATGACGCGAATCCCGTCTGGACGTCCGATCCGCAGCACCGATTCTTCCGCGATGTGATGAGGAACATGCGCCACAACGGGTATGCCGGCCGGTTGGGGAAAGCGTCTGCTTCCGCCATGGCCGATTTCGTCGTGGTCGACATGTTCGCGGAAGCCTGCACCGGACAGCAGACGCCGAAGGAGGCGATGCTGCGCGCGGAGAAGCGCGCGATGCGCCACTACCGGACCTGAGCCACCTCGGCACTCGAGCAACGAACCTTCACGCAACGGACGGCCATGAACGATTCACGCGACCTTCCTCTGACCGATAGCTTGCCCACCATCACCGGTCGCTCGGCGTTTCTTCGCCTGCTTCGCGACGAAGGCGTCGAGTACCTGTTCGGCAACCCCGGCACCACCGAGCTGGCGATCATGGAAGCGCTCGGGGACCATCCCGAGCTGCGCTACGTGCTGGGGCTGCAGGAGGGGGTGGTCGTCGCCATGGCCGACGGCTATGCGCGCGCATCCAATCGCCTGGCCGCTTGCAACGTGCATGTCGCGCCCGGGCTCGGCAATGCCATGGGTGCGCTGTTCAACGCGAAGTGGTACGGCTCGCCGCTGCTGATCACCGCTGGTCAGCAGGAGCAGGGGCATGGCTTGATGGAGCCGATGCTGTATGCCCCTTTGGTTCCGATCGCGCAACCGATGGTGAAGTGGGCGGTGGAGGTCGCGCGGTTGCAGGATTTGCCGCGCATCGTGCATCGCGCCGCCAAAGTCGCCACCACGCCACCGACGGGACCGGTGTTCATCAGCCTGCCGGGGGACATCCTGGACGCCGAAGCTCCGCTCGATCTGGGCAAGCCGACGCGAGTGGATGCGGCGACGCGACCATCCGACGCGGCGCTCGACCGGCTGGCGCACCGCCTGCTCGAAGCGCGCAACCCCGTGCTGATTGCCGGACACGAGCTGTCCACCCACGATGCCTTGCGCGAGGCGGCCCAGCTGGCCGAGCTTCTCGGTGCGCCGGTGTACCAGCAGACCGTGCCCTATTCCGCGCAGTTCCTGTCGGATCATCCGGCCTTTCTCGGGTCTCTGAACCGCAACCAGCAGCAGGTGCGAGCTGCCCTGCAGCCCTACGATCTGCTGGTGTTCCTGGGCGCGGACGTCCTGCGCATGTCGGTACACAGCGCCGTCGACCCTCTCCCGGATGGAAAGGCGATCGTGCAGATCAGCGAGCGCGACTGGGAGCTGGCCAAGAATTACCCCGCCGAGATTGCGATCAAGGCGAACATCAAGGAGACGCTGCGCGCGTTGTTGCCGGTTGTACGCAACCTGCGCGATCCGGAGCGCGCAGCGCAATCCGCGCACAAGCTGACCGAGCTCGCCAGCCAGAACTGGAGTGCCAAGCGCGAGCGGCTGAGCAAAGAGGTCGAGGCTGCCGCTAGAGCGACGCCCATCGATCCGCGCTATCTGATGATGCGTATCGCCGAGACGCTGCCGGACAATGCCGTTGTAGTTGAAGAGGCGCTGACCTCGGGGTTCTCGCTGCCGAGCTTCCTTCGCTTCCGCGATGCGCACGGCTACTATGGACTCGCCAGCGGCGGGATCGGGTTCGCCATGGCGGGTGCGGTGGGCATCAGCCTGGGATTGCCCGGCCGCCCGGTAGTCGCGATCGTCGGAGACGGCAGCGCGATGTACAGCATCCAGGCGCTGTGGACGGCGGCGCACCTGAAACTGCCGCTCACCTATCTGATCCCGAACAACCGGAGCTACCGGATCCTCAAGGAGCGGTTGAAAGCGCGCAGCGGGCAGAATCAGTTCGTCGGCATGGATCTGCGCGATCCGGAGATCGACTTCGTCGGGCTGGCGCAGTCCATGGGCGTGCCGGCACGGCGTATCACCGATCCGAACGACATCGTTCCCGCGTTGCGCGCGGCCGTGGCCGGTGGCGCACCGAGCCTGTTGGATGTCAGCGTAGCGGACGGGTTCGGGGGCTGAGCAAATCCTTTTCTCCCCTCCTTTTTCAAGGAGGGGTGGCGCCGAAGGCGACGGGGTGGTTCGCAGGCATGCTCCCACCACCCCGCCCACTGCGCGGGCACCCCTCAGGCAGGAGGGGAAAGATCTTCTCCCCTCCTTTTTCAAGGAGGGGTGGCGCCGAAGGCGACGGGGTGGTTCGCAGGCATGCTCCCAGGACCCCGCCCACTGCGTGGGCACCCCTCCGGCAGGAGGGGGAGAATCTTTTTTTTCAGTGTAGCGAGCCGGCGAGCAGTTCGTTCATCACCTCGAACGCTTTGCCGAACGTGCCGTTGCCCACCGCCTCCACCACGTCTTCCTCCCGGCCGCTCGTGACCTTGAACTCGGCGGTCCAGGTGCCGAGCGTTTTGTTCCCAACGGTGATCGGGTACAGCTTGAGCGTTGCCACATAACCTTCCACCGGCAGCGGCGCGTCCAGGATGCAGTAGGTCATGGTGTAGTCGGAGTCGGACAGCGTCAGCAGGCGTTCGCGGATCGTGCCGCCGCCATCGACGATGTCGAAGTTGCGCACGCAGCCGACTGTGTCGCTGCGCAGTCCGCCTTCGATGTGGCTGCGCGAGAAGCGCGGATGCCAGTCGGGCAGCCCGTTGAAGTCGCGCATCTTGCTCCAGACTCTATCGACCGGCGCGTCGATCACGGCACTGACGAAAACCTTGGTCATTTGTGTTTTCTCCCGATTAGAAGGCCGATCCACACCCGTTCGCGCTGATCCTTCGACTCCGGGCGTTGCGCGCCCTACGCTCAGGACGAACGGACTAGCAGCGAAAGCTGCGGAGTCGAAGCGTGCAGGCGTGTTTCGACTCTGCCCCGTTCGTGTTGAGCGTCGCGCAATAGAGTCGAAACACGCTCAACACGAACGGTCTTTGGGGATTTCTGGGAATTTTGCATCGATCTGTTAGAACTGCACGCTCTTGAAGCGGCGCGCCTGTTCGGTGAGCGCGATCTCGGTCGGCAGACGCTCCATGCTGCTGGCGCCGTAGAACCCATGGCAGTTGCGTGTGCGCTTGAGAATGTACTCGGCATCTTCCGGCGTCGCGATCGGTCCGCCGTGGCACAGGACGATCACGTCTGGGCGAACCTCCAGAGCCGCCTGCGCCATGTCGTCGATCAGCCCGATGCAGGTGTCCAGGGTCTTGGCGGTCGATGCGCCGATGCTGCCCCCGACGGTCACGCCCATGTGG
Source organism: Gammaproteobacteria bacterium (assembly GCA_041487115.1). Lineage (GTDB taxonomy): Bacteria > Pseudomonadota > Gammaproteobacteria > Burkholderiales > SHXO01 > SHXO01. Next base: position 13,073 of record JBGPMS010000014.1, on the reverse strand, counting down.
GCGACGACGATGTCTGCGCCGGCCGCGGTCATCGCCCGCGCTTCGTCGGGGTTGAACACGTAAGGTGTGGTGAGCAGGTCGAGCTGGTGCGCCTCGCGGATCATGTCCACCTCCAGCCCGTAGCCCATTCCGGTCTCCTCGAAGCTCGCGCGCATCACCCCGTCGAACAGGCCGATAGTGGGGAAGTTCTGCACGCCGGAGAAGCCCATCGCTTTCAGCTCGGCCAGGAACTGCGGCATCAGCACGAACGGGTCGGTGCCGTTCACGCCGGCGAGCACCGGCGTCGACCGGACCACCGGCAAGACCTCGCGCGCCATCTCCTTGACGATGTCGTTGGCGTTGCCGTACGCCAGCAGGCCGGCGGCGGAACCGCGACCCGCCATCCGGTAGCGGCCCGAGTTGTAGATGATGATCAGGTCGATGCCGCCGGCTTCCTCGCACTTGGCGGACAGGCCGGTGCCGGCGCCGCCTCCGACGATCGGCACACGGCGCTCGACCATTCCCTGGAACTTCCGCAGTAGCGTCGCTCTGTCCAGGCGCGGCATGGCTGGTCTGGTTCTCGTTTCGTGTTACGGCGCGATCTCGCGGAAGCTTTCCACCAGGGCTTGCGCGAACCGGGGGTCGTCGATGTGCAGCGGCAGGCGGACGAGTTTGCGCTGCGCGGTCTGCTGCATGGTGCTCTCGAGCGCTTCGAACAGCGCGACGTCGGCGACCGGATCGTAGAAAGGTTTTCCCGGTGCATCGATGGCGGAGACGCCGTGCTCGGGAATCAGGAAGCGCACCGGTCCGTGGCAAGCATTGAGCTTCTGCCCGATCCACTGGCCGATCTGCCGACACTCCTCCGGGCTCGTGCGCAGCAGCGTCACCTGGGGATTGTGGCGGTAGAGGTTGCGGTTGCGGAACTGCACGGGCACCGTGTCCATGGCCCAGAAGTTGACCATGTCCAGCGCGCCCACCGAGCCCACATAGGGGATCGCGGTGCGGGCGATCGCGCCGAGGCGATCCGGACCCGCGCTCAGCACGCCGCCTACGAGCAGATCGCACACCTCCGTGGTCGTCACATCGATCACACCCACCAGCATCCCGCTGTCCACCAGCCTCTCCATCGACTGGCCGCCGGTGCCGGTGGCGTGGAACACGAGGCAGTCATAAGTGTCTTTCAGACGCTCCACGACGGCCGTGACACAAGCCGTGGTCACCCCGAACATGGTGAGTCCGAGCGCGGGCTTGGCTGCAGCATCCGGGATCGCGTGCGTGGCCATGCCGGCGATCGCGTGAGCGGCGTTGCCGAGCACGACGCGACTGATGCGGTTGAGGCCGGAAACGTCGGTCACCGAGTACATCATGGTGATGTCGCTGGCGCCGACGAACGGCTTTACGTCGCCGGCGGCCAGCGTGGAGACCATGAGCTTGGGCATACCGACGGGTAGCCGGCGCAGGCCGGCGGTGACGATCGATGTACCGCCCCCGCCACCGATCCCGATCACGCCCGCGATGTCTTCGCGTGCGACGATGAACCGAGCGAAGGCCTCGCCCATGGCTTCCACCGCCGCGCCACGATCGCCGCTCCCCAGCACCTCCTGGGCTCCGCGCGGATGGAAGGCGGCTACGGCGGCCCCGGGCACATCGACTGCAACCCCGGCAGCGCGCGTGCCCACGTCGACCACCAGCGCGGGAGAGCCGGCGGCTTCAACCAGCGCCTTGATGTACAGCAGCTCCGCGCCCTTCGTATCTGCGGTCCCGACGATGTATACGTGCTTCATGGCGGCTGTACGGAAAAGAGCGAGCGCCTGGACGCAACGCTGCACATTCGCGGCAGTTCCTTACGCTCCGGCCGGTGCCGGCGGACGTTGGTATTTTTCTGAGACGATGGTATCGTAGTGAGAGGGTAGTCTCAGGTCAAGATCAAGAGGAAATGGATCGCACGGAACAGCCAGTTGCCGCCGAGCGCGGGCCGCGCGCCAGGATGCGCCGGATCATGCTCGATGCTGCGATGCGGCTAATGCAGGACGGGCAAGTGCCCTCGATCAGCGACGTGGCCGAGGAGGCGCAGGTTTCCCGCGCGACGGCATACCGGTATTTCCCGACGCAGAGCGTGCTGATCCAGGCCGCGGTGGACGAGGCGCTCGGGCCGATCCTGAAGTGGGGCTCGTCGTCGGAAGACGCGGAGCAGCGGGTGAGCGAGTTGATACGCTTCTCCTACCCGCGCATGGACGACTACGAGGCGCCGCTGCGTGCTGCACTGCGCCTGGCTTTGGATCAATGGGCCCTGCTGCACTCGGGGAAGCTGGATGCGAAGGACGCGATGGTGCGCGGGCACCGCATCCCTCTGCTTACTTCCGCCGTCGCGCCGCTGCGAAGCAAGCTCGGCAAGGTGCGGACCGAGCGCCTGACTCAGGCCCTGAGCCTGGTGTTCGGCACCGAGGCCTTCGTTGTCCTGAAAGACATCTGGGGCCTCGACCGCGACAGTGCGGAAGAAGTGGCCCTGTGGACTTGCAATGCCTTGATCCGCTGCGCGGCGGAAGACCTGGCGCCGTCGGTGAAGCGGCGCAAGGTCAATGGCAGGGACGAAAAGGCACCTCGACGCGCCGCGCGACGGGCGCCGCGACGGGGTTGATACAGGGCAACAGAGCGCTGCGATCATGGCAGCACCCAAAGCAGTCGGCGGACCGGAGAACAAGATCCGAACTGGACACGCGGCCGCGCCGGAGGCGATAACCAGCAACCAAGTGTGAGGAGGACGGAATGAGAAGAAGCAAGTGGTTAGGCATACTGGCTGCCGCGACCTTCGCGCTCGCCGGCAAAGGTGTTCTGGCGGCCGACACGCTCACGATCCTGTGGGCCGAGTGGGATCCGGCGAACTATCTGCAGGAGTTGGTGAAGGACTACGAGAAAAAGACCGGGGTCAAGGTCAAGGTCGAGACCGTTCCCTGGCCGGATTTCCAGACCAAGGCATTCACCGAGTTCAACGCCAAGGGCGACGCTTACGACCTCGTGGTGGGCGACTCGCAGTGGCTGGGCGCGGGATCCAGCGGCGGGCACTACGTGAACTTGACCGACTTTTTCAAGAAGAACAACGTCGCCAAGACCATGGCGGCAGCCACCGTCGCCGGCTATGCCGAGTATCCGCCCAGGAGCGGCAAGTACTGGGCCATTCCGCTGGAAGGTGATGCGAACGGCTGGGCCTATCGCAAGGACTGGTTCGAGGATCCGAAGGAAAAGGCCGCGTTCAAGAAGAAGTACGGCTACGACCTGGGTGTGCCGAAGGACTACAAGCAAGTGCGCGACATTGCCGAGTTCTTCTACCGCCCCAGCGAGAAGCGCTACGGGATCGCCATCTACACCGACAACACCTACGACGCGCTGGCCATGGGGGTCGAGTCGACCATCTTCAGCTGGGGCGGCGACCTGGGCGATTACTCGAGCTACAAAGTGCGCGGCATCGTCAACTCCAAGCAGAACATCGAGGCGGCGAAAGTGTACAAGGAGCTCTACAAGTTCACGCCGCCCGGCTGGGGCAAGGTGTTCTTCCTGGAGGATAACCAGGCGATCACCGAAGGTCTGGCCGCCATGAGCATGAACTTCTTCGCCTTCTTCCCGGCGCTGGCCAACCCCGCCGTCAACAAGCACGCCAAGGACACCGGCTTCTTCGCCAATCCCGCCGGGCCGACCGGCAAGCGCTTCGCCGCGCTGGGCGGACAGGGCGTCTCCGTCGTGTCCTACTCCAAGAAGCGCGATCAGTCGATGAAGTTCCTGGAGTGGTTCATTCGCGACGACGTGCAGCAGCGGTGGGCGGAGCTCGGCGGCTACACGTGCAACGCCAAGGTACTGTCGTCGGAGAAGTTCCGCAAGGCCACGCCGTACAACGAGGCCTTCTACCAGAGCATGCTGATGGTGAAGGACTTCTGGGCCACCGAGGAGTACGCGGAGCTGCTGGAGCAGATGAACAAGCGCCTGCATCCCTTCATCGTGGGCGACAAGGGCACGGCCGAGGAAGCGATGAACGGCCTGGCCGACGACTGGGAAGCCACGTTCAAGAAGTACAAGCGTTACAAGTAACCGGCTGATCGCTCTGGGGGAGCCGGTTCTCCTCCAGGGCGCCCGCCACTGCTGCGGGACAAGCATCACACGAACGAAGGGACCCGTCTACGAGCGGTCTCGTGCAAGGAGGACGGCGCAGTGCTCAGCACACTCGACCCCGGGTCGCCTGCAGCGAGGCGGGGCCTCAGCGATATCAGCATACGCAATCTGTTCATCATCCCGACGATTGCGTTTCTGATCGTCTTCAACATCTTTCCGCTGATCTACTCGCTCGGCTACTCGTTCACCGATTTCCGCGCATCGTCGAACGCGCCGGCGAACTTCGTCGGACTGCAGAACTACCGTGACTTGCTCAACGACGAGCACGTGTGGAACAACTTCAGCGTCACCGCCAAGTACGTGCTGGTGTCGGTGGGGGGACAGGTGCTGTTGGGCTTTGGCGTGGCGATGCTGCTCAACCGCAAGATTCCGTTCAAGGGGTTCATCACCACCTTGCTGCTGCTGCCGATGATGATGTCGATGGCCATCGTCGGCCTGTTCTGGCAACTGCTCTACAGCCCATCCTGGGGCATCATCGACTATGCGCTCGGCCTCGAGGACTTCGCGTGGCTGTCCAACCCGGACGTGGCTCTCTACGCCGTGGCCATCACCGACATCTGGATGTGGTCGCCTTTCGTGATGTTGCTCTGTCTGGCCGGCCTGTCCGCGATCCCTCAGCACCTGTACGAAGCGGCCGCCATCGACCGCGCCAGCCGCTGGTACACGTTTACCCGCATCACGCTGCCGCTGGTGAGCCCGCTGCTGCTGATCGCCATCATCTTCCGCACCATGGAGGCGTTCAAGACCTTCGACCTGGCGTTCATCATGAGCAACCTGGACTCGACCGAGCTGATCGCGATCAAGCTCTACCGCCTGGCGTTCCAGCAATGGCAGACCGGTCCGTCCTGCGCTCTGGCCTACATGGTCCTGATCATGGTGCTCGCGATCACCAACATCTACGTCAAGTATCTCAACCGCGTGAAAGGGCGCTGACGTGGCCGCAGTCCAATCGAGGAGCCACAGCGCGCTCAACCGAGCGGCGATCGCCGTCGTTCTGGCCGTCACGATCATCTATCTGATCCCGATCTACTGGATCACCTCGACCGCCTTCAAGCCGCGCAGCGCGGCGACCACCGTGCCGCCGACCATCTTGTTCAAGCCCGAGCTCACCTCGTTCGTGAAGCTCTTCACCAAGCGCGTGCAGGTGCTGGGCGAGGTGGATCCCGAGGTGTACAGCAAAGCGCCCTGGTATGAAAAGAAGCTCTATGACGAGGGCGAACGCATCATCAAGGACGCGGATGGGAATCTCGAGTTGTCGGCCTACCCGAGCCGCTTCCTCAACAGCCTGATCATCGCGGTGAGCAGCACCTTCCTGGCGGTGGCCATGGGCACGCTCACAGCGTATGGGTTCTCGCGCTTCCGCATGCCAGGGGAGCAGGACTGGCTGTTCTTCATCTTGAGCACCCGCATGTTGCCGCCGGTGGTGGTGGCGATCCCGATGTTCCTCATGTATCGGGTGGTAGGCCTGGTCGACACGCATGTGGGACTGATCATGTTGTACACCGCGTTCAATCTCTCGTTTTCGGTGTGGTTGATGAAAGGGTTCGTGGACGAGATCCCGAAGGAATACGAGGAAGCCGCGCTGGTGGACGGCTACACACGCATGGAGGCCTTCTTCAAGATCGTGCTGCCGCAAGCAGCAACCGGGATCGCGGCCACGGCGGTGTTCTGCTTCATCACCGCATGGAACGAGTATGCCTTCGCGCTGATGATGACGAACCGGCGCGCACAGACCGCGCCGCCGTTCATCCCGGCGCAACTTGGCTCGGGCGTCACCGACTGGACAGCGATCGCGGCGGGTACATTCCTGTTCCTGCTGCCCGTGGCCATTTTCACCTTCCTGCTGCGCAAGCACCTGCTGCGCGGGGTGACGTTCGGGGCGATAAGGAAATGACCTTCCGACAAATCAGCGCGAGCTACCTGGAACCCGGCTGCATGTGGTTGATGGTCCTCGGGATCGTCGCACTGTGCCAGCCCTGGAGCCGTTTCCTGCACGCCTACGGCGTGACGATCACGCTGGCAGGGCTGGTGGGCTTCTCCGTCTTCTCCAAGATCAAGCCGCTGTCCGAGGACGACTGATGACGCGGCTGAAGATGGGGATGGTAGGCGGCGGGCTCGACGCGCTGGTTGGCGCATGGCACCGGAGGGCTGCGGTCCTGGACGGGCGGATTCAGCTCGTCGCCGGCGCGCTGGCCTCCACTCGCGAGCGCGCGCAGGCCGCGGCCGAGGCGTGGGATCTGCCGCGCGCGTATGCCGGCTGGGAGGAAATGCTGGCTGCCGAGTCGCGCTTGCCCGCCGGAGAGCGGATTGACTTCGTCAGTATCGTCACGCCCAACCATCTGCACTATCGGATCGCGCGAGCCTTCTCCGACGCCGGCTTCAATGTGGTGTGCGACAAACCGATGACCCGGACGCTGGAAGAAGCCAAGAGCCTGGCCCTGGCCGTGGCCAAGAGCGGGATCGTATTCGCGCTGACCCACAATTACACCGGGTATCCGATGGTGAAGCAGGCCCGCCACATCGTTGCGACCGGAGAATTGGGCGAGCTGGTGAAGGTAGCGGTGGAGTATAGCCAGGGCTGGCTGCTCGACACCGTCGAGCGGCAGGGAAACAAGGGCGCGAGCTGGCGCACCGACCCGTCCCGCTCCGGCAGAGGTGGCGCCATGGGCGACATCGGCACCCATGCCGAAAACCTGATGCGCTACGTGACGGGCCTCGAGATCGAAGCGCTGTGTGCCGATCTCGGCCGCTTGCACGGCCGTGTGCTGGACGATGACGGCAGCGTGCTGCTGCGGCTGGCGGGCGGAGTGCGCGGCGTTTTGACCGCATCGCAGGCTCTGGGTGGCGAGGGCAATAACCTGCGCATCAGGGTCTACGGCACGCGTGCCTCGCTCGACTGGTGCCAGGAGCAACCGGAGACTCTCGCGGTCTTGCGCAACGATGCTCCGACCCAGATCTACCGGCGTGGCGAATCCTATTTGTGTGCAGCGGCAAAGCGAGCCACTCGCCTTCCGCCCGGCCATCCCGAGGGGTTCAACGAGGCCTTCGCCAACATCTACGCGAACGCCGCCGACACGATGCGAGCGCGCAAGGAGGGAAGGGCGCCGACCGAGCTGGAGTTGGATTTTCCGACTGCGGATGACGGCGTGCGCGGCCTGGCTTTCGTCGACGCGGTGGTCGATAGCGATGCCAGCGCCGCGAAGTGGACGGCGATGAAAAGCTACTTGAGTTAGGGGGGAAGCGGCTGTACCCCCTTTCGCAAAGGGGGGGCAGGGGGATTTGAAGTGCCGCAACGCGCGATGACGGACGAACCACTGACCATTTCATGGCCGATATTGTTCTAAGAGACGTCGAGAAGTACTTCGGCGACAACTACATCATCCGCAAGCTCAACCTGGAGATCCGGAGCGGCGAGTTCGTGGTGCTGCTCGGCCCGTCCGGCTGCGGCAAGACCACGACCCTGCGCGCCATCGCCGGGCTGGAGGACATCGACAGCGGCGAAATCCTCATCGACGGCAGAGCGGTCCAGACGCTGCAGGCGGCCGACCGCGACATCGCGTTCGTGTTCCAGCTCTTCGCCCTCTATCCGCACCTCACGGCCTACGAGAACGTCGCCTTCCCGTTGCGCGCCACGAGCGAGAGCAAGGCCGTTGTCGACCAGCGTGTGCGCGAGGTGGCCAAGGCCCTGCGCATCGAGCACCTGCTGGACAAGCGGCCCTCGGCCCTGTCCGGCGGCGACATGCAGCGCGTGGCGATCGGTCGCGCGCTCGTGCGCAGGCCCAAGGCGCTCTTGATGGACGAGCCCATCGGCGCGCTGGATGCCAAGCTGCGGGAGGAGATGCGCGCGGAGTTGAAGCACATCCACCTGCAGAACGACGCCACCACGGTCTACGTGACCCACGACCAGGTGGAAGCCATGGCCATGGCCGACAGGATCGCGATCATGAACGAGGGCGTGCTGGAGCAGGTGGGCTCGCCCTCGGACGTCTATCAGCACCCGGCCACCCTGTTCGTGGCGCAGTTCGTCGGCAGCCCGATCATGAACGTGATCAACGGCGCGGTCCGTCCGGGCGACGGCTACACGCAGGTGATGCTGGGCGAGGACGATGCGGTTCTGCGCTTTCCCGAACAGCTCTATCACGAGGTGGTCGGGCGCCGACACGCCGAAGACGATCTGGCGATCGGCATCCGGCCCGAGGGCGTGCAGGTCGCGCACCAGGCGACGGACGGCTATGTCCCGGTGGAGGCGCACATCATCGAGCCGCTGGGGCCCTACGACATCGTGGACCTCAAGCTCGGCAAGCAGTTGCTGCGTGCGCGCACCGCCAGCGGCTACGTGGAGAAGGCGGGCGACGTCGTGTGGGCGCGCCTGGACGAGAAACAGACCCACTTCTTCAGCACGCGCACCGGCGCGTCGTTGCAGATCAGGCTCTGAGATGGCTCACGTCGAACTGAGCAACATCGTCAAGAAGTTCCGCCGGCACACGGCGCTGAACGACATGAGCCTCGACATCCAGGACGGCGAGTTCTTCGTCCTGCTGGGCCCCACCGGGGCGGGCAAGACCACGACGCTGCGGCTCATCGCCGGGCTGGACGCGCCGGATACGGGTTCCATCCGCATCGGCGGCAAGGACGTAGGCGACTGGAGCGCAGCCGAGCGTGACGTGGCGCTGGTGTTCCAGTACTACTCGCTCTACCCGCACTACACGGTCCGCGAAAACCTCGAGTTCCCGCTCAAATCCAAGCACCGGCGCTTCACGCCCGACGAGATCGTCAGCCGCGTCGCGAAAGCGGCCAAGACGCTGCGCATCGAACACTTGCTCGAGCGCAAGACCGACCGGCTGTCCGGCGGCGAGATGCAGCGGGTCTCCATCGGCCGGGCCATCGTGCGCGAGCCGCGCGTGTTTCTCATGGACGAGCCGCTGTCCAACCTGGACGCCAAGCTGCGAGAGGTCTTGCGGGCGGAGCTCAAGGACCTGCAGATGAAGCTCGGAGCCACGTTCTTGTACGTGACCCACGACCAGGTCGAAGCCATGAGCATGGGCGACAAGATCGGCATCCTCAACCAGGGCCGGATCGTGCAAGTGGGCACACCCCACGAGATCTACAACCGCCCGCGCGACACCTTCGTGGCGACCTTCGTCGGCTCACCGGCCATGAACCTGTTGTCCGCCGCGGTCCGGGTGGGGCGGCTGGTGGTCGCCGCCGGCCAGCTGGAGATCCCGCTGGAAGGCGATGTTGCAGTGCGGGCGCCCTCTGGCTCAGACCGGGTCACCGTCGGTGTGCGCTCCGAGGACGTGCTGCTGGGGCAGGGTGGGCTTGAAGGCCAGGTCTACGCGGTGGAGAATCACGGTGTGGAAAAAGTCGTTACCCTGAAGGTCGGCGAACATGCGCTGAAGGCCACGGTTTCTGCCCGCATGGCCCTCGACGTCGACAGCAAGGTTGCGTTCACATTCAATCCGAGGAAGCTCCAGTTCTTCGACGCTGTGACTGGGGTCAACCTCAACTCGGGCAAGGAGGAGGGATAGCATGGCTAAGGTACTGTTCAAAAATGTCAGCGTTCTGGACTGCACTGGCGCGCCAGCGTTCGCCGGCCAGGTGCTGGTAGAGGGAAACCGCATCAAGGCCGTTGCTCCGCAGGGTACGTCGATCGCGGCCGACGGCGCGCAAGTGGTCGACGGCGGCGGCGCCACGCTCATGCCGGGGCTGGTCGAATCCCACTCGCACCTCACCTTTCTGGACACGCCGGACCTGGAGAGCCTGGGTTTCGTCCCGCCCGAAGAGCACACGCTGCGCACGGCCAAGAACGCCAAAAAGCTGCTCGACCAGGGGTTCACTGCCTGCAACAGCGCGGCCTCGGCGAAGGCGCGGCTCGACGTAGTGATCCGCAACGCCATCAATGCGGGCGATATCCCCGGGCCCCGCACCCGCGCGGCGAGCCCCGAGCTGGCCACCACCGCGGGACTGGGTGATGTGCGCCTGATGCACATGCACCGCTCGACCTTCGCTATCATCTGCGACGGCGCCGAAGAGTTCCGCAAGACCGCGCGCGAGATGGTGCGCGAGGGCGTGGATACGCTCAAGATCAACCCGTCGGGCGACGAGTTCATCCCCCACGCACGCGCCCACCACACGGTCATGACCGAGGCGGAGATCGATGCGGTGTGCGAAGTGGGGCGCATGCACGACAAGCGCATCGCTGCCCATGCGCGCAGCGCCGAGTCGGTGAAGCTCTGCCTCAAGCACGGCGTGGAAGTCATCTATCACGCCACGCTGGTCGACGACGAAGCCTGCGCCCAGCTCGAGGCGGCCAAGGACTGGGTGTTCGTGTCGCCCACGCTGGGCATCAGCTACACCACGCTCAACGAGGCGGCCAAGTGGGGAATCACCACCCAGGTGGCGGAGAGCCTGGGCATCCGGCGCGAACTGGATACCGCCATCAAGAACATGAAGGAGCTCAAGAAGCGCGGTGTGCGTGTGCTGCCGGGAGGGGACTACGGGTTCGCCTGGAATCCCAACGGAACCAACGCCCGGGACATCGAGCACTTCGTGAATCTGCTGGGCTTCTCGCCGATGGACGCGATCCTCTCGGCCACCAAGCTGGGTGGGGAGATCATGATGATGGGCAACGAGCTGGGGCAGGTGAAGCCGGGCTTTCTGGCCGACGTCATCCTGGTGGACGGCAACCCGCTCGCCAACATCAAGATCCTGCAGGACGCGGACAAGCTGCTGGCCATCATGAAGGACGGCGAGTTCCACAAGAAGCCCCAGGTCGCTGGCCAGGCTCAGCGGCAGATCGCCTGAGTAGTTCAGTCCCGATTACGCAACCAGGCGCCCGGATACCCGGGCGCTTTTTTTACCTGGTTACCAATCAAGCTCAGCTGAACTTAGCTCCTTTCCCACCGTCGTAAAATCCCCCTGCCCCCCTTTGAAAAAAAGGGATCGAGGGGTGGATCGAGGGGGATTTGGTGCGCGAGGCTCCGCGATGACGTCGCTAGGTGGAGTGGTTGTCCTTCCCCGCGCGAGCGCGTAAGCGTGATAGCCTGTCGCCGATGGACGACCCGACGATGTACCACCACAGCGTGCCGAACAGGCCATGGATGCCAAGCGGCCACCAGAAATTGGCGAAGTCCGATAGCGGCCCGGCGGGCGACGCCGGAGAGATCCACGCGAGCGGGACGACCGCCAGGCTCACGGGAAAATCCAGCGCGAGGAAGATCGTCCAATACAGCGGCCAATCGGTCGTGCTCGCGGCTACGATGTGCGCGACGCTGTAACCGAGGATGGCGAGATGCACAACGGCCATCGCGAAACCCGAGTACGAGAGCTTAAGCATGCGATATCCGGAGGGCGTCGATCGTTGCGAGCGCGGCTAGCCCCATATCGAGTGATGCCAATGCGTACTTGCGAGCGCCGATGAGAGAACCCAATCCCTACGGCACGCCCGGCGCCCGGGTCGAAGATCTCCCCGAGCCGGTGAACAAGCACTTTCGTTGGAAGGCGGTGCTGATCGGCGCCGCTACCGACCTCGCGGGCAGCATCGTGGCAGGCATCATACTCGTCGTATTGTTCGCGATGCTAGCCCGGCCGGGCGCTGGTACGGTCGAGGACAGCGTCGATGGGCTCGCGCAGTCCTGGCCCTTTGTCATGACGTCCATGATCGTGGGAGGTGCGTTCACCGTGCTCGGTGGTTACGTTGCAGGACGCGTGGCGCGCCATTCGTTCCTGCAGCACGCACTCGCTGCGGGCGTGCTGTCACTGGCTGTCGGCATTGTCCTCTTCCGCGGAGACGATGGACCCTACTCCGGGCTGATCGCGTTTCTTGGCTATGGGCTGCATCTCCCGCTGGCGTTGCTGGGCGGCTGGCTCGTGTGGCGCAATCAGGCTCGCCGCCAGGAGCCCTGACGGCCCGCATGAGCCAACCACTGTCCGCGCGGGTCTTCGAGGCATTCTCGGGAGACATCCGAGCAACGCCTCCGCTCACCCTGCGCGGAGGCTATGTGCTCGACGGGTACAAGAAGCCAGAGGCATTTGATGCGGCCATTGACACCGTGTCCGACAACTATTTCGAGCGGTATTGGTGGGGACTCGCACACCTTGACCCACGGTCGTGGCGATACTACGTACCGCATCTGATCGAATACTCCTTGCGGCGCAGGCATGAGCACAGCCTAGTCGTCGATGGCTTGCTCACATCTGTCAATACGATCAAATCTCCCGCACTGCCGATCTCTCTTCGCTGAAGGCCTATGGTGAATTCCTATAGTCTGCTTGGGGCCCTGCAGGGTTTCTTGCGTAAGCGGGGCGTCGACGTGGAGCACCTGACCGCTGAGGCGATGGTCAGGCTGATGATCGACTGGTTTCGTCTCGTGCCGATCAATCTGGTCGAGCATCCCTTGTCTGCCGACGCCCTTGTGTATCGATATGGCGGCTGGTCCGAGGGCTGTGCCACGGGTTTCAGATTCAGCCTGCTCCGGCGAATTACCGAAGGCAACGCGGGTGAAGGCGATACGGATTGGTTTGCTGGAATCACGTTGCTGTTCGAACCGAGCCGCTACGCGGATCTGGCACCGGTCTATGCCGTTTCCTCCGATTCGAAATCCACCGAGGCGTTTCTGCAGGTCATCGAAAGCTCTCCGGCATTCATGGCACTTGCGTCTGCGACGCCTATGGGGGTTTTAGTCGAGAGCGGTGGTTTGCGCTGAGGGCCACGTTGCAATCGCTCTCACAGGCCCCATTTACCGCGGGTAGCCACGAGCACCTGCATGCTTCGACTCTGCACCTTTCGCTCCGGAGCCTATCCTGAGCGTAGTCGAAGGGCTCAGCGCGAACGCGTTTTGTATCCCCTGTTAGAGAGCGTCTTCGCATGATTCCACTTTCTATTCTCGATCTTTCTCCCATCCCGCAAGGCGCCAGCGCGGCGGAAGCCCTGC
>JBGPMS010000013.1:0-30771 GCA_041487115.1 Gammaproteobacteria bacterium | reverse complement strand
GGTCGAGTAGATGTAGGCGACACTGATGGCGAGCGAGATCAGCGTCATCATGCCGGGCTGGCGCTGCTTCAGCTCGGTCGCGAGCCCGGTCAGGAACGGCCAGCCGCCGTAGAAATACACGGCGCTGCACAGCATCAGGAGCACCAGCCGCGAGCCTGGGAAGATGATCGCTCCGATGAGGCCGAAGCCGTGCGCGCCTGCGGGCGACAGCAACAGGATCGGAACGGTCAGGACCACGGAGATCGAGAACCGGCGACGGTAGTCGGCCACCATTCCGGAATGATCGTGTCCGCCATGCATCGTTGCGGCGCTCGCTGCGGGTGTAGCACTGTGATGGTGGTGGTGAGCTTGATCGTGGTTCATCGGTTTGGACTCGAAGGCGGCACGCTTCGACTCTGCCCGTTCGTGTTGAGCGTCGCGTAGCAGAGTCGAAACACGCTCAGCACGAACGGTGCCAGAGTCGAAACACGCTCAGCGCGAACGGGTTCTTGGAACTTTGCATCAACCTGTCAGTTGTGCGAGTGGCTATGATGATGGTGGTCGGCTTCCTCGCTGGTACCCGCCAGGACCTGATACCGGTCCGGCGTGAGCTCCGGCAGCTTTGTGACGAACGCGACGATCGCCCAGATCGTCCTGTCGTCGTGAGTCGCGCCCCACGCCGGCATCGCGGACATCTTGATGCCGTGCTTGATAACCCAGAATTCTTCCGCCGGTGTGGCTGCGAAGCGCGCGGTCAAATCGGGCGGCTTCGGATAAAGGGCATTCCGTAGTTCCGACTCTTTTCGCCCTGGAGCGAGATGGCACCCGACGCACATTTCCGCGTAGTGCCTCGCGCCCTCTTCGATGAGCTTCGAATCGTCCAGCGGCGGTACCTGGACATCCTTGCTTCGCGCGGCGATCGATCGGTCGCGTACGAGCTCGATCACGGCAGTCGCAAAGACCGAGTGCGGTACGTCGGCCGCTACGTCGAAGATGGCGAGATAGATGACGAGCGCGGCAATCGCGCCGATCGCAGCTCCGAAAAGAAGCGTATTCCTGAGAAGTTTCATGGCCGAGTCCCCGGTGTCGCTTCAACTATCCGGCGCCTTGCCGTCCTCCAGCTTCCACGCCACGGTTCCGGGCGGATGCTCGTACCAGCCCGGATCGCGGTAGTCGTCGCGCACGAGGCCCTCGCGCACCTTGATGACGGTGAACATGCCGCCCATCTCGAGCGGACCGAACGGACCTTGCCCCATCATCATCGGCAGCGTGTTCTCGGGCAGCGGCATCTGCATTTCCGCCATGTCCGCCATGCCGTCCTGACCCATCGCCATGTAGCCCGGGACCAGCGACTGGATCTTGCCGTCGAGGTCGTCGTGCTTTACGCCGAGCATGTTGGGAACGGTGTGGCCCATCGCGTTCATGGTGTGGTGCGACTTGTGGCAGTGCAGAGGCCAGTCGCCGGGCTCGTCGGCGACGAATTCCATCGCGCGGATCGCGCCGACGGCGACGTTCACGGTCGCCTCGGGTATCTGGGCAGCCTTCGGCACCTGTCCGCCCTCGGTCTCGGTGACCGTGAACGAGAAGCCGTGAATGTGGATCGGGTGATCGTGCATGCTCATGTTGGCGATGCGGATGCGCACACGGTCTCCTTTGCGGATCACCAGCGGGTCGATACCGGGGAACACGCGGCTGTTGAAAGTCCACAGGTTGAACTCGGTCATCGTCATCGGCTTGGCGATGTAGGTCCCCGGATCGATGTCCCAGGCGTGCAGCATGAAACAGAAGTCCCGATCCACCCGTGGCTCGCGCGGCACCTTGGGGTGGATGATGAACATCCCCATCATGCCCACCGCCGCCTGCACCATTTCGTCTGCGTGCGGGTGATACATGAAGCTGCCGTGCTGGCGCAGCGTGAACTCGTACACGTAGGTCTCCCCGGGCTTGATGTGCGGTTGCGTGAGCCCGCCCACCCCGTCCATGCCGTTCGGCAGGAAGATGCCGTGCCAATGGATCGTAGTGTGCTCGGGCAGCCGATTGGTGACGAGGATGCGCACGCGGTCGCCTTCGACCGCCTCGATTGTCGGCCCGGGCGTCGAGCCGTTGTAACCCCAGCAGTTCACGATCATGCCGGGTGCGAACTCGCGCTTCACAGGCTCGGCGATCAGATGGAACACCTTCACGCCGTTGTCCAGCTTCCAGGGCAGCGAGCTGCCGTTGAGCGTTACGACCGGCACGTAGCTTTGGCCGTGCGGCGCAGGTATCGGAGGTTGTGTTGCGGCTGATGCGTGCTCTGCCGCGGAGGCGTTGCGCAACGCGGCCGATACCGTGCCGCCGGCCAGCATGGCGGCGCCGGTTTTGAGAGCCTGACGGCGAGTGATCATGGTTGCTTGTCTCCTTGGTTTGATTGCACGGGGTCGTTGCCGGCTCTGTCGTCGATCGCCGCGGGAGCTGGAAGCTTACCGCCAACGGCGCGCTCGAGGTCCGTCCACGCCAGCCAGAAGTCCCTGTTGGCCAAGACGTATTGGCGAGCGGTCTGGACCTGAGCCTGCCTTGCCAGCAGCAGGTCGTACGCACCCACCAACATCCCGTTGTAGAACTTGAGCGTCTCGTCCACGATGCTCTGTTGCAGCGGGAGCATGACTCTTTCGTAGTGGCGCACCATCGCGTGGGACGCAGTGAGACGTGCGCAGGCTTCGCGCGCTTCGGATCGGATCTCGACGGCGAGCGCAGAGACACGCTCCTGACTGCTCCTGGACTCTGCCTCCGCGCGTGCCACGCCAGCCTGGTGCTGGTTGAAGATCGGCAGTCCCAGCTCAACGACGGGTCCGACGAATTTGTCGCCGTTCGCCTCCCGCTTGTAAGCCACACCGATCCCCAGCGGGCTCAGATAGCGGAATTGCCGGGTCAGGTTCAGCACCTGGGCAGCGGCATCCGCATCCTTCTTCGCCGCCGCGAGATCTAGGCGCTGCGATACGGCCTGAGCTTCTATCTGTTCGAGCGCAGGGAGGGAATCGGGAACGGCAGGCAGTCGAGTCGGGATCTTCCAGTCGGTGTCTTGCCCCCACACACCCATCGAGCGGTTGAGCCGCTCGCGGTCGGACATGAGCTGCGCCTCGGCTTGCGCCACCTCCAGCAGGCTCTGCGCGTAAAAGGCCTGCTGGACGGACTGATCGCGCCGACTGAGATTCCCCGCCGCACGTTGGCGCTCAGCCAGCTCCGCGGCGGCTTCAGTGGCGATCACAACCTGCCGCGCCAGCTCCAGCGCCTGTGCATCGCCTACCACGGTGTAGTACTGGGCTTGAACTTGCCGCGCGAGGTCGACGACCTTGTTCGAGACTTCCAGCGTGGCGCGCTGGGCGCCCGCCTCTCCCACCTTCTTGCGCGCCGAGAGGCTTAAGAGACCGACAAATTCCTGCACGATGGACGCTTCGATATTGGTTCCGGCACTACCCGAATACACGGTGACGGACAACACCGGATTTTCGAGCAGACCGGCTTCCACCAGGTCGGCCTGCGCCACGCCGAGGCGTTCATAGGCGGCCTGCAGATTGCGGTTGTCGAGCAGCGCGATCTGCACTGCAGCGTCCGCAGTCAGTTCCCGTCGCAGCAGACGGCGCAAAGCCTCTTGGGCGCGGCGGTCCTGGTCGCTGTCCAGGTTCCAGGAGACGTTTCTCTCGAGGCGCTGCCCCACGGCATCGCGAACATCCGGGAAGCGCGCGTCGCGTTGTACGTTTGCACAACCGCTCAACAGCAGAACGATAGCGATGGCCGCCGCCCTGCGGGCAGGGTCAATGATGATGCTCATGGCCGCTCTCCGTCGTGGGTGGCTCGGGTGGTGGGGCCGCCGGAGCGTCGGCGTTCTGCTTGCTGCGCCTGCCAAGAGACTTGTAATTGGCCAGCGTGTCGGACGCTGGCTGCATGGATGCAACGGGTGCCTCCGGGTTGGCTGGATGATCCTTCGCATACTCCGGCGGCGGTGTGGTGACGCAGGCCGTCAGGGCAAGGCTTGCTCCGACGATCCACGTGGTCAGTTTGGTGAAATCCATCTCGATCCTCTGTACTGAGTGCATGACCACGCGCTCGAACGTTATTCGAGTCGCGTGCGGGCGCCGCGCGCTGCGTTCGGCAGGCAGCAGGCGGCGCGCGGGCCGCGGCATCGAAGAACGGAGTGACCCGGCGATCAGCGCCAGGGAAGATCTTCGGCCGCGGTCAGGCGACCGCAGCTAGCGGAGGACGTTGGTGCCGCTCCGGGATGAACGGCGGAGGAACGGAGGAAGAGACTGGAGTGTAGTGCTCGCTGCCCACCGCCAGGAGGTCGCGCTGCGCCGGCGGCGCGGCAGGGGAGCAAGCAAGGTGGCAGGCTCCGCAATCGTTGCAGTCGAGCCCGGCGGAACCTTGGTGATGAGTGCTGGGCGGCGCCGCATTCTCCGATGTGGCCGCAGCGTGGTGATGAGCATGATTCGGAACGGCCTGCTGCCCTGGGTGCACGTGGCCGGGGGCGATCGATTGCGTCCCGTGCATCGCATGCTTGCAGAACGGCATTGCGACCGCGGCGAACCCCTGCAGGGGCAACCACAGAACCATCAACACAGCGATGAGCGATCGTCGCATAGGCATCCAGGCAGTATACCCAATCCGGCGCAGGGGCTGGACCACCAACGTTAGCGTCAGACCAGCTCTGGCGACATCACTGCTCGCAGCACGACTTGGCCTTGATCGCTGCGCTTGCGGCAGGTGAACCACCAGATCGCGCCCTTCTTGATGTTCCAGTCCGCCGGCTCGTTCGTGATGAGGTACGCTGCCACCTGACCCAAGGTGGGCTGATGCCCGACGACCAGCACCGCGCCTTTGTGCTCGGGCCAGCCAGCGGCCGACAGGACCGCAGCGTAGGAAGCACCCGTGCCGATTTCCTCGACGCTCGCGTAATCCCGCGTCAGGGCCTCAGCGGTCTGTCGTGCGCGGATAGCCGGGCTCACCAGGGTGCAGACGTCCTTCGGCAGATGGATCGAGAGCCACCGCGCCATCGCAGCCGCCTGCTTGTGCCCCTTCGCAGTCAACTCCCGCGCCAGATCGGGAGAGCCGTCCTCTGCGTCTGCGTGCCGCCAGAGAATGAGGTCCATCGTCACTTCTTCCAGAACACACCGCATTGCCGAAACCGTTCCCAAGCACTCGGGAGTTGATCGACGCGGGCGCGGGTGCCGGCTGCTGTCCAGCCGCGCAGCAGGCCCACCCCTTCCAGCAGTTGGCCGCTCCCGTTGCCCTCACGTAACGGCTCGAGCAACCGTTCCACCGTGGCCGCGTCGTTGAGGCCACCGAGCAGCTCCTGCAACGCCGCCAGCTCAGTGAAGTACTCGCGTACGGGTTTCTTGTCGTACAGAGCGGAGAAGAATTCCGCCGCGTAGCGTAGCTTCTTGATCTCGATGCGCAGCGCGTGCAAACCGGGGAGGTCCAACTCGGTCAGGTGGTGGCCGCGGTTCGAAACATTCTTGTGGCGCCGGGCGAGAAGGCCCGCGGCGAACTCGGGAAGCAGGAGCGAGCGCTCGGCGGCAACCGCGTCGTCCGCGAGCTGCAACCAGGGTTCGCGCAGGAACACGCCAGTCAGTCTGAGCAGCACAGCGGTATAGCGGGCAGAAGCGACGGCTTCGCGCGCGGAATTATCGGCGGCGGCGCGCAACTCGGCGGTCCGCTCGATGAGCCAATGCAGCCCCGGCTCACCAGGGAAGGCGGCACACACAGCGGGCAGGGTTTCGATGGCGAACACATCCCAGTCGCGTGCCGGTCCGAGGAATCCACCCAGCCAGCGCAGTTCGGCGATCTGTTCCTCGAACAAAGCGCGCGGAAAAGCGCGGTTGAACACACTCAATGCCGAACGCAACCTGCGCAGAGCGACGCGCGTCTGGTGCAGGTACTCGGCATCGTCGGTCTCCAGCAGACCGCGCTCATTGGCCTGCAGGTGGGCGATGCAGCTGAACACCACGGTCCGGAACGCCTCCGTAACGCTCATCGAAGGCAGCAACACCGGCGCGCTCGCCTTGACCGGCGCGGCGAGCAAGCCCGCGGCCAGCGCGTAACCGCGCTCCGCCTTGCTGGCTGGTTCGAGCCGCAGCGGAACGTGCTCGAGCAGGCCGAGCGCGAAGTCCAGCAGCGCCGAGGGCGGCCCGCTCTTGAGCTCCAACTCGATCTCGCTGATGGGGAGCTGTGCGTCCTCGGCAGAGACCGCACCGCGATCCAGGCAGAGCTCGATCTTGCTGCCGGCGGCGGGTGCAAGCTGGCGTGTGGTGCGCTTGAACTCGGTGACGAACACGGGGCGCAGCTTGAGCGGGAGCTCGGGATCAGCCAGCACGGGTGCGGCGTTGGACCGGGCCAACACCGTGTAGTTGAGAATCTGCGCCGGCAGCGGCGTTTCCAGCTCGTCGCGCTGGTGGAGGCCGGCTTCCACCCGCCCGGCCGTCTTCAGCGTTTGTACCCAGCGCGAACCCGCGCGCCGCAGCCGCAACGCTACCCCCTGATCGCGCAACGTGAACTCGGGCGTGTCGTAATAGATGCTGTAGAGCTTGGTCGTGACCGCACGGCCGCGGGACGCCGATTTGAGCTGCTTGATGCGCGCCAGCTTGGCGGCGTTCTCCGGGCGGATGGAGAGCTTCAGTTCGATCTCGACGGGCACCTACACCTTCTGCTTCCGTTTCGGCTTCCTGGTCTTCTCCGTCACTTCCTCCACGCCGCGCGGCCCCGCCAGCTCGTTGAGCAACTCCAACTGCGCAGAGCGCGCCGCGCCGCGCGTCGGCTTGAGGCGTTCGTAGTGCCCGTCGGCGTGCATCTCCCACGCCTGCATGTTGTCGGCCAGGTATTTCTTCAGGCCTTCTTCGATCACGCGCTTCTTGAGCTTGGGGTCGAGTACGGGAAAGGCGACCTCGATGCGGCGGAAGAAATTGCGCTCCATCCAGTCGGCGCTGGACAGATAGACGTCCGCCGTGCTTTCGAAGTAGTACACCCGATGGTGCTCCAGGAAGCGGCCGATGATGGAGCGAACGCGGATGTTGTCCGACAGTCCCGGCACACCCGGCCGCAGCGCGCACACGCCGCGAACGATGAGGTCGATCCTCACGCCGGCGGTGGACGCTTCGTATAGCGCGGCGATGATCTCGGGGTCGAGCAGTGCGTTCATCTTGGCTACCACCCCGGCCTTCTTCCCGGCCTTGGCCTGCTCCGTCTCGTGGCGGATGGCCGCCAGCACATGGGTGTGCAGGGTGAAGGGCGATTGCCACAGGTGCCGCAGCTTGCCGGCCTTGCCCAGGCTGGTGAGCTGCATGAACACGTCGTTCACGTCGGCGCAGATGTTCTCGTCGCAGGTGAACAGGCCGAAGTCGGAGTACAGGGTCGCCGTGCGCGAGTGATAGTTGCCCGTGCCCAGGTGGCAATAGCGGCGCAGCCGGCCACCTTCGCGCCGCACCACCATGGCGAGCTTCGCATGGGTCTTGTGAGCGACGATTCCATATACCACGTGTGCACCAACCTCCTCGAGCTGCGAGGCCCAGTTGATGTTGGCCTCTTCGTCGAAGCGCGCCAGCAACTCCACCACCACGGTGATCTCTTTGCCGCGCTGGGCCGCTTCGATGAGGATGCGCATCAACTCGGAGTCCGCACCGGTGCGATACACCGTCTGCTTGATCGCCACCACGTCGGGGTCGAGCGCCGCCTGCTCGACGAAGTTGACCACCGGCTTGAATGACTGGAACGGCTGGTGCAGCAGGATATCCCCCTTGCGCATGGCGGCGAACATGTCGGGCCGCTTGAGCAGCGCCGGCGGCAGCCCCGGTGCGAAGGGGCGGTACTTGAGGTCCGGCCGATCCACCTGGTCGGGGATCTGCATCAGCCGCACCAGGTTCACCGGGCCGTTGACCTGGTACAGGTCTTCCGCGCTCAGGCTGAACTGCTGCAGCAGAAACTCGGTCATCTCCGCCGGGCACTCGTGGGCGGTCTCCAGCCGCACGCCCTCGCCGAAGCGCCGCTGGGGCAACTCGCCCTGCAGGGCGGTGCGCAGGTTCTTGACCTCTTCCTCGTCCACGAACAGGTCGCTGTTGCGCGTAACACGGAACTGGTAACAGCCCAGCACCTGCATGCCGAGGAACAGCTCACCGACGTGGGCGTGGATCACCGAGGACAGGAACACGAAGCCGTGATCGCAACCGGCGATCTCGCGCGGCAGCTTGATCACCCGCGGCAGCACGCGCGGGGCCTGGATCAGCGCGATGCCGGACTTGCGGCCGAAGGCGTCTTTGCCGGAGAGCTGGACGGCAAAGTTCAGACTCTTGTTCAGAATGCGCGGGAACGGATGCGCCGGGTCGAGCCCGATGGGCGTGAGCACCGGCATCAGCTCCCGGAAGAAATAATCCTTGATCCATTCGCGCTGAGCGGTGTTCCATTGGCCGCGCCGAAGAAAGCGGATGCCCTCCTTGGCCAGCAGCTGCACCAGGCATTGATTGAACAGCTCGTACTGATACGTAACCAGCTCGTGAGCCTGACGCGAGACCTCGCGGAACACCACGGATGGTGGAATGCCGTCGGGGCCCGGGGTGTCAGCGCCGTCGTCGATCTGCGCTTTCAGGCCGGCGACGCGGATTTCGAAGAACTCGTCCAGATTGCTGCTGACGATACACATAAAGCGCAGGCGTTCCAGCAACGGCACATCGGGGTCGGCGGCCTGCGCCAGCACCCGGCGGTTGAACTCGAGCTGACCGATCTCGCGGTTGAGCAGCGGCGGTCGCGCCGCCGACACGGTGGCGTGCACTTTGATCTTGCGTGCGCGTTTCGGTCGCGTAAGGACGGCGGCGGCCTCTCCGACTTGCGCTCGTTCGGTGTCGACTTCGCGGGGCATAGGGGCCTCGGGGCTATTTCTTCTCTGGCGGCACGTAGCCGGCGGCCTTCTCGGCACCGGCGCCGAAGAAATGGTTCACCATCTGCTCTTCCAGGTATTTGCGTGCCTTGGCGTCGGCCAGGCTCAGACGGTTCTCGTTGATCAGCATCTTCTGCTGCTCCAGCCAGGCCTGCCAGGCCTGCTTGGAGACGTTGTCATAGATGCGTTTTCCCAGCTCGCCGGGATACGGAAGGAAGTCGAATCCCTCCGCTTCGCGCCCGAGCTTTATGCATTGCACCATCCGGGCCATGGAGATTGTCCTGAAAAAGGGGGGCGGGGATTGTTACAGTTTGACGCAGTGAGGGAGATTATAGGCTTGCGGAGGAGGGCGTGAACGGATTCACGCATTCACTACTTCTTGAGCGCCGGGTGGTGCGCCGTGGGCTCCTCCAGGTGGTAGCCCTGCGCCATGTCCACGCCCAGGGCGCGCAGCATCTCCAGCGTCGCGGCGTCCTCGACGCACTCGGCCACCGTCAGCTTCTTCAGGCCGCGTGCGACATCCACGATGGCTTTCACGAATACCTGGTTGTCGTGGTCACTCGGCAGATCGCGGATGAACTGTCCGTCGATCTTGAGCATGTCCACGTCCAGGTGCTTGAGATAGGCAAAGGAAGAGAAGCCCGACCCGAAGTCGTCCAGGCACACGCGTACGCCGCACTCCCGCATGGAATCGATGAAGCGCTGGGCGTCGTGCAGGTCGGACACCGCTGAGGTCTCCGTCAGTTCCACGATAAGGCGCCTCGCCTCGACTCCGTTGGTCCTCAGCGCGTCGATGATGAAGCGCGGCAGGGTGGGCTCGTTGAGCGAGCGGCCCGAGACGTTGAGCGCGATCGCCGCGACACCGGGAAAGCGCGCCAGTGTGGTGGTGCATGCGGTGATCATCCAGCGGTCGATGTCGAGGATCTTGCCGGTCTTCTCCGCCACCGGGATGAAGCTGCCAGGCATTACCACGCGCGCAGGATCCTCCCGGTCCACCATGCGCACCAGCGCTTCCACATGACTCAAGCTAGCCGGGTTGCAGAAGAACACGCCCTGGTAGTGGATGCGCAACAGGTCGCTTTCCAGTGCATCCTCGATGCGCTCGTTCCAGTTGAGGCGCGCCAGCATCTGCTTAGTGGTCTGAGCATCCTCGCGATACATCC
Source organism: Gammaproteobacteria bacterium (assembly GCA_041487115.1). Classification (GTDB taxonomy): domain Bacteria; phylum Pseudomonadota; class Gammaproteobacteria; order Burkholderiales; family SHXO01; genus SHXO01. The sequence goes on along the minus strand of JBGPMS010000013.1, from coordinate 20,733 downwards.
GCCACGTGTTCTTGCCCGCCTCCTTGGCCTGGTACATGGCGGCATCGGCATGCGCGACGAGCTCCTCCGCCGCGGTGGCGTGGTCCGGGTAGACCGCAACTCCCAGGCTGCAGGTGAGCCGCAGGTTATTGCCCTCGAAGCTGAAGGGGATGCGTGCGATGGCCCGCACGATGCGCTCGGCGAACGACTCGGCCTCCTGGTCGGAGATGTCGGGCGCGAGGATGGCAAACTCGTCGCCGCCGAGCCGGGCGAAGATCTCGTTGCGCCGTACCTGGGCCGACACTTCTCCGGCCACCCGGATCAGCAGGGCGTCGCCCGCGCGGTGACCGAAGGTATCGTTGACGTGTTTGAACTCGTCGATGTCGAAGAACAGCAGCGCCACGCGCCGCCGCCGGCGCTCGCCGCTCGACAGCATGCGGGTCAGCTCCTCCTGGAAGCGGTGGCGGTTGAAGAGCCCGGTGAGCGCGTCGCGCTCGGCCAGGTACAGGATCTGGTTGGCCGTTTGCCGCTCGCGCGTGACGTCCTCGAACAGCCACAGGTATCCGACCATCTGCTCGGCCGAATCGCGCACGGGATAGCCCACCCTGGTGATCAGCCGTCCGTCCGACATCTCGACCTCCACCGGCGGCGCGGGCTCGCCTTCCTTGGCGAGCTGCAGCAGGTCCTGCAGGGCACCGTCGGCGCGGCTCAGGCGATCCGTGGTATGCACCAGCAGCGCGCTCGCATCCATGCCGGCGAAGCGCGTCTTGCTGCGCGTGAGCAGCCAGATCTGTTCGAACGCCGGGTTGGAGTAGATCACTCGATTGTTGCGGTCCACGAACAGGATGCCGATCTGCATCGCATTGAGCAGCGCGTTCAGACGCGCCCGCTCATCGCTCGCCAGCACCAGGTACTCCTTCTGGATGGCGTTCCCCTTCTCCAGCTCGCGCAGGGTATCGGACAGCTTGTTCTCGGCTTCGTGCCGTGCGGTCACGTCGTGTACCGACAGCCGCAGCCCCACGTAGGCCTGGTCCGATCCAAAGATCGGGCGCCAGTTGGCGGAGGCCCAGAGCTCGGAGCCGTCCTTGCGCCGCGCGCGGAACACGAAGTCGTCGCCGGTGGTGCCGTGCAGCGCACCGGCGATGGCTTCGCGCACCTTCTTCCAGTCCTGCGGGGCGACCAGCGACAGCGGGAAGTCCGACATGGAGTGACACTCTTCCACCGTGTAGCTAGTCATGGTCTCCACGCGCGGGTTGATCCAGAGCAGGCGCCCGTTGGGTCCCATCCACAGCTCGCAGCCGTAGCTGTAGTCGGCGATGGCGTGGAACTTGGCTTCCGAGGCGCGCAATTCGCGCATCCGATCGGCCACCGCCTCGGCCATGGTGTTGAATGCACCGGCCAACTGGCCTACCTCGTCGTCCGACTCCACCGCCACGCGGGCCGACAGGTCGCCCCCGGCCATGGCCTCCCCGGCGGCGGTGAGCCGGCGCAGATGGCGCGTGAGCCACAGCCCCAAGGCGAGCTGCAACACGACAGAGATCGCGATTGCAGCGGCCGCGATCATCAGGCTGCCGTGCAGCAGGCTGCCGCGGGCAGAGTCCAGGAACGTGGTCGATATGGCGAAGCGCAGAACCCCGTAACGCTTGCCGCCCAGGGTGATCGGCAGCTCCGTATCGAAGCGTCCGTCGGTCCGGAAGGCGCTGGGCGACATGATCTCCTCGACCGGCGGCAAACCCTGCGCGGGGTCCCAGCCGTCGGCGGCGACCACCTGGCCGTGAGTGTCCATCAGGACCAGGTAGCTCAAGCTTTCCTCGGCACGGCTCGCGCGCAAGATGTTCTGCAGAGTGGCGGCGTCACCTTCGGCGAGTGGCCCGGCGAGCGCCGCATTGAGCATCGGTCCTATGAGGCGTGCGCGCAGGCGGGCCTGCTCGATCAGCGCTTCCTCCATCAACCGCAGGCTGTTGGCGGCCAGCGCAGCCAGCATGACCACGAGCAACAGCACGCTCGTGAGAACGAGCTTGGAGCTCAGCGAGCGGCCGGGCAGCGCCTTCACACGCGGCTCGCGGGTGACAGCGGAGGCGTTCCGGCCACGGAGCCGGTGCAACTCACGGCGCGGCAGTTGCCGGCGCTCACTCGCATGCAGACCTCTCGAAATAGGGACGTCTAGACATCGATGCAAACAGATATGGGCTTCAAGCCGCCGCCCTGCCCTCGAGGGGCCTGCTGTCGCTAGAGCACCGTGACCAGCACCTTGGAGCGGCGCTGGTAGTTGTACATGGCCTGCTTGCTGGCGGGCAGGTCATCGACCGAGGATTCCGCGAACCCGTGCTCGATGAACCAGTGCGTGGCGCGTGTGGTGAGCACGAACAAGCGTGACATGCGCTGCCGCCGGGCCTCGCTTTCCACCCGCCGCAGCAGGCGCTCTCCTGCGCCGGCGTTGCGATATTCCGGGTGCACGGCGAGGCAGGCGAGCTCTCCGGCGCCCTCGTCCGAGAAGGGATAGAGCGCGGCACACGCCACTACCCTGCCGTCGTGCTCGAGGACGAAGAAGCGTCCGATCTCGATCTCCAGCAGCTCGCGCGAGCGCTTCACCAGCGTGCCATCGGCCTCGAGCGGCTCGATCAACTGGAGGACGCCGCCGACATCGTCGATCGCGGCCGGGCGCAACTGCTCGAGCAGGTCCTGGCTCACCATCGTGCCCATGCCTTCGTGGGTGAACAGCTCGAGCAGCAGCGCGCCATCCACGTGGCGGCTGATCAGGTGCACGCGTGCGACCCGCCCGCGACAGGCACGGATCGCCGCCGGCAAGTGCGCCTGCAGGTCGCTCGCCAGCGCCTCGCCTTGCGCGAGGCGCATTTGCGCCTGCGACACGGTCAGCTCCCGCATTAGAGCGCCGTCGTCGTCGGCGACCCCTGCCGCGTCGATGAGAAAGATCAGCTTGTCGGCGCCCAGCGCGATGGCGGCTTCGGCCGCCACGTCTTCCAAGGTTAGATTGAAGATTTCACCCGTGGGTGAATACCCGAGCGGCGAGACCAGCACCAGGTCACCCGTGTCCAGCCGCTGGCGGATGGCATCGGCATGTACGCGGCGAACCTCGCCGGTGTACTGCATGTCCACGCCGTCCACCACGCCGCGCGGGCGTGCGACCACGAAGTTGCCGCCGGCCACCCGTATGGTGGCGTTGGCCATGGGCGAGAGCGGCAGCCCCATCGACAGCAGGGCCTCGATCTCGACCCGCAATTGTCCGTTGGCCTGTTTGACGCATTGCATGGCGGCTTCGTCGGTGACCCGCATGTCGCGCACATAGCGCGGGCGAATCTCGCGCGATTTCATTTGTGCTTCGATCTGGGGACGCGCGCCGTGCACCAGCACCAACCGCACGCCCAGGCTGGCCAACAGATTGAAGTCATGGGTGAGCCCCACGAACTTGCCGTCGGCGACCACTTCGCCGCCGAAGGCGACTACGAAGGTGCGCCCGCGGAAGGCGTGGATGTAAGGCGCCGCGGCGCGGAACCAGTGGACGAATTGTTCGGGTGCTGGTAGGAGATTCAAGTTACTTCGGGCCCATCCGGATCGCGCCGTCGAGGCGAATCGTCTCGCCGTTCAGCATCTCGTTCTCGGCGATGTGCTTGACCAGCGCGGCATACTCGGCGGGCCGCCCCAGGCGCGAGGGAAAAGGCACTTGCTTGCCGAGCGATTCCTGGATTTCCGGCGGCATGCCCGTGAGCATGGGCGTCTCGAAGATGCCCGGCGCGATGGTTACCACGCGGATCCCGCTGCGCGAGAGGTCGCGGGCGATGGGCAAGGTCATGCCGACGATGCCACCCTTCGAGGCCGCATAGGCCGCCTGGCCGATCTGACCGTCGAATGCCGCGACCGAAGCGGTGTTGACGATCACGCCGCGCTCACCCGCAGCATTCGGCTGCTGCTTCGACATGGCGTCGGCGGCCAGGCGGATCATGTTGAAGCTGCCGATCAGATTCACGTTGACGACTCGCGTGAAGCTCGCCAGCGTGTGCGGACCTTCCTTGCCCACTGTCTTCTCACCTACGGCGATGCCGGCGCAGTTGACCAGGCCGTGCAGGCCGCCGAACTCCTTCAGCGCCAGTGCCACCGCGGCTTTGCCGTGATCCTCGCGCCCGACGTCGGTTTCGATGAAGCGCGTCTGCTTACCGAGCTTCGTCGCCAGCGCCTCGCCGGCGGCGCGATTAACGTCGGCGATGACTGCGTTTCCGCCGTTGGCCACGACCATCTCCACCGTGGCCGCACCGAGGCCCGAGCCGCCGCCGGTGACAATGAAAGTGCTGTGCTCGATCTGCATGGTTGGTCCTGTTCCGCTCGCGCTTCACGACAACGTCACAGTATACGGGCTGGCCGGGTACGCCTGGAACAGCGCTGTCGCTCTTGCAGCTCAACGCGGCGCTGAAAGAGGGGCAGAGAACGGTAAGAGAACTGCAAAATCCGTGGCCGCCAGGATCGCTAGAAGTCACCCCACAGCGTATGAATAGCGGCAAGAGCGGCCACGGCCGCGGTTTCGGTGCGAAGAATGCGGGGACCCAGCCGGACGGGCAAGAAGCCGCATGACGACACCATCTCGAGCTCCTCCGGCGCGAAGCCGCCCTCGGGGCCGGCCAGCAGCACCACGTTCTTCGGTGTGGCGAGATCGCGCAGCCGCGTGTCGGCCCCGGGCGAAAGCACCAGGCGCTGCTCCCCACCCTGTGCGCGATGAGCGCCGAGCCAATCGGGCAGCGCGGACACCGGGTGCACCACCGGGACGCGGTTGCGGCCGCATTGCTCGCACGCGGCGATCACGAGATTCTGCCAGTGCTCCACCCGGCGCGTGGCGCGCTCGTCCGCCAGCCGCATGACCGAGCGCCGCATCTCGACCGGGAAGACCTCCGCCACTCCCAGCTCCACCGCCTTCTGCAAGGTGAAGTCCATGCGCTCGCGCGCGCTGAGTCCCTGCACCAGCGTCACCTGCACGGGCGACTCCGCTTCGCGCGCGCGCCCCCGACCTACGCGCACCGCGACGTGGTCTTTGCCCATCGAGCTGATCTGCGCGTCGGACTCGCCGCCGGCGCCATTGAACAGGATCACGGGGTCTCCCACGGTGAGCCGCAGCACGCGCGACGCGTGGTGCGCGGCCGCGTCCGGCAGGTCTCGGGTAGCGCCCTGAGACAGGTCGCCGGGGCAGAAGAACCGCGGCGCGGAACGCGCCTGGCCCTCACCGATCCCTGGCCCGTTCCCGCGCGTACGCAGCAAGTGTTTGTCCATGTTAGAATTTTGCCATGTTCAACCCCTCGGGTCGAAGGCCAGCCGACACGCTCTGGTACGTGCCCACGGCTCCTGCCGCCTTTTCCCGGTTTCCCTCCAGGTGTTCGCGTGGCTATTGCTCCGATCTGTGAATTCGGGTGGCGCGCCGTCAATTTCGACCTGCCCGCTACGAATGGAAAGCGTTATCGGTTGTCTGACGTACACGGCCCCAACGGACTGCTGGTGATGTTCATCTGCAACCACTGCCCCTACGTCAAGGCGGTGCTCGACAGGATCCTGCGCGATTCCAAGGAGTTGCAGGAGCAGGGTGTGGGCGTGGTGGCGATCAGTGCCAACGATCCTGCGGACTACCCCGAGGACTCCTTCGCCAACATGAAGCGCGTGGCACAGGACTTGCATTTTCCATTCCCCTACCTGTGGGACGAGTCACAGGAGGTGGCGCGGGGCTACGGCGCTGCCTGCACCCCCGATTTCTTCGGGTTCAACCAGGGCTTGGAGCTGCAATACCGCGGCAGGCTGGACGCCTCGCGCACGACGCCGGTCCCCAACGCCCGGCGCGAGCTGTTCGAGGCCATGGTGCAGGTGGCACGAACCGGCAAGGGTCCCGCCGAGCAAATCGCCAGCATGGGCTGTTCCATCAAGTGGAAGCACTAGCAGAAACAGAGCAAAGAACAGTCGACCGCGTGATCGCGGCGGTGAAGCGAGTTGCCGCCGAAGAGATCATGCCCCGCTATTTGAAAGTGGCCCACCAGCGCAAGTCCGACGGCAGCCTGTTCACCGAGGCCGATCTGGCCGCCCAGGAAGCGCTGACCCACGCCCTGCAATCCATCCATCCCGGCCCGGTCGTGGGCGAGGAGATGAGCGAGGAGGAGCAAGTCGAGCTCTGGCTCGGAGGGGACGCCGGTCTGTGGTGCGTGGACCCGATCGACGGCACCTCCAACTTCGTCAATGGCCTGCCCTATTTCGCCGTGTCGGTGGCGCTGATGAAGCAGGGCAGGAGCGTGCTGGGCGTAGTCTACGATCCAATCGCCGACGAGGTGTTCCATGCCCAGAAGGGCGGGGGCGCCTGGCTCGGCGGCGAGCGACTGCCGATCAAGACGCATGTGCCGCACATCCGCAATGCCATGGCCAACGTGGACTTCAAGCGGCTCGGCAAGCGGCTGGCCGGCGAGCTGGCCGCCAACCCGCCTTACTCCTCCCAACGCAACTACGGCGCGGGGACGCTCGAGTGGTGCTACCTGGCCGCCGGGCGGCTTGACCTATACCTGCACGGCGGGCAGAAGCTGTGGGACTACGCCGCCGGCGCGCTGATCCTGGAAGAGGCTGGTGGGGGCATGAGCACGCTGGCCAAGGACGACTTCTGGGCCGACGATCTGTGGCGTCGCTCCGTCATCGCCGCGCGCGATCCGGGGTTGTTCCAGATCTGGAAGAACTGGATACGGGCGCATCAGTAACTGCAAGCAATAGGCGATGGGCTATAGGCGATTAGGTAACCTCGCCCGGTTGTAACCCATCACCCATCGCCTATCACCTTCTTTATGCGGTCAATTCCTTGACCGTTCCGCCGTCCGCAGGTATCTTCCTGTGTTCCCCGCTCGGTTTCGCCAGCCGGGGATTTTTTGTCCCGAAAAGTCGATTTCGCAGGACTAAGGATCGCAAAAATGGAAATGACCACCCCTGGAGTCACGTCGCAGGTCGATCTGACCGGCGCGGAGATCACCATCCGATGTCTTCAGGAGGAAGGCGTAGAGTTCGTATTCGGCTACCCCGGCGGGGCAATCCTGCCGATCTACGACGAAATCTTCAAGCAGGACAAGTTCAAGCACATCCTGGTCCGCCACGAGCAGGCCGCGGTGCACGGCGCGGATGGCTACGCGCGCTCGACCAACAAGACAGGCGTGGTGATGGTGACCTCCGGCCCTGGTCTCACCAACGCGGTGACCGGAATCGCGACGGCGCATATGGATTCGATTCCGCTGGTCATCATCAGCGGCCAGGTGCCGACGCACGCCATCGGCCAGGACGCCTTCCAGGAGGTGGATACCGTCGGCATCACGCGTCCCTGCGTGAAGCACAACTTCCTGGTCAAGGACGTGAAAGATCTCGCCCTGACGATCAAGAAAGCGTTCTACATTGCCAAGACCGGGCGCCCGGGCCCGGTGCTGGTGGACATCCCGAAGGACGTCCAGCAGATGAAGACCCAGTTCCACTACCCGGACAGTGTCAGCCTCCGGTCCTACAACCCGGTGGTCAAGGGTCACGCCGGCCAGATCAAGAAAGCCATTCAGCTCATCCTGCAGGCCAAGCGCCCGATGGTATACACCGGCGGCGGCGTCATCCTGGGCAATGCCTCCGATGAGCTGATCCAGCTCGTGCGCACACTGGGCTTCCCTTGTACCAACACCCTGATGGGCCTGGGTGGCTTCCCCGCCACCGACCCTCTGTTCACCGGCATGCTCGGGATGCACGGCACCTACGAGTCCAACATGGCGATGCAGCACTGCGATGTGCTGCTCGCGGTGGGTGCGCGCTTCGACGATCGCGTGATCGGCAACCCGAAGCATTTCAACCAGGAACAACGCCAGATCATCCACATCGACATCGACCCCTCGTCGATCTCCAAGCGCGTAAAGGTGGACGTGCCTATCGTCGGCGACGTGCGCGAAGTCCTGCAGGAGATGAACCGCCAGCTCGCCGCCACGCGCGACCGCCCCGACCTCGAGGCGCTGAAAGCCTGGTGGGCTCAGGTCGACGCGTGGAGAGGCCGCGACTGCCTCAAGTACGACCGCACGTCGTCTGTCATCAAGCCGCAGATGGTGGTCGAGAAGCTGTATGAGGTAACGCAGGGCGAAGCGTTCGTTACCTCCGACGTGGGTCAGCACCAGATGTGGGCCGCGCAGTTCTACAAGTTCAACCAGCCGCGCCGCTGGATCAACTCCGGCGGGCTGGGCACCATGGGGGTGGGCCTGCCCTATGCGCTGGGCGTGCAGCTCGCCCACCCGCAAGCCCAGGTCGCCTGCATCACCGGCGAAGCCAGCATTCTCATGTGCATCCAGGAACTGTCCACCGCCAAGCAGTACCGCCTGCCGGTGAAGGTGGTGAACCTCAACAACCGCTACATGGGCATGGTGCGCCAGTGGCAGGAGTTCTTCCACGGCAACCGCTACTCCGAGTCCTACATGGATGCGCTGCCGGATTTCGTGAAGCTGGCGGAATCCTTCGGCCACGTGGGCATGCGCATCGACCAGCCGGGGGACGTGGAGCCCGCGCTGCGCGAGGCGTTCAGCCGCAAAGACGATCTGGTCTTCATGGATTTCATTACCGACCAGACCGAGAACGTGTTCCCGATGATCCCTGGCGGCAAGGGGCTGTCGGAGATGATCCTGGTGTAGTGTCCTGTCCCGTTAGTTCGCGGCCGAAAACCGGACGAGAATCGGCGCCATGCTGTGTTGCGAATCCTCGCCAGGTGTTCAACCTGACTGTGGTTCGCGCCTTGCCTGACGCCGATTTCGCCGGTTTTCCGACCGGATGCGGTATGCCGCCGATTGCTGCGGGGCAGACATCTTCGTATGCAGGAGGTATCCCACGAACTAACGGGACAGGACACTAGATTCAAGACTCTCGGCGGCGGGTGCGTTGCGCCCGCCGCCCAGTGAAACCGGCGGATCTTCGCCATGGTCGGCCAGCCTCACAAGGGCTTGCCGAGGGCGCCGCTCCTTCCCGAGGATGGCGCTCGCGCGGGGTTCCACCGTCCATCAACTTGTTTGCTTTGGCTTAGCCCATGCGACACATCATCTCGCTGCTCCTGGAGAATGAGGCGGGCGCTCTATCGCGCGTCTCCGGGTTGTTTTCCGCCCGCGGCTACAACATCGAATCGCTCACCGTCGCGCCGACCGAGGACCCCACGTTGTCGCGCATGACCATCGTGACGGCGGGATCGGACGACGTGATCGAGCAGATCACCAAGCAGCTCAACAAGCTGGTGGACGTGGTCAAGGTAGTGGACCTGTCCGACGGCGAGCACATCGAGCGCGAGCTCATGCTGGTCAAAGTGCGTGCCGCCGGCAAGGACCGGGACGAGATGAAGCGAATGGCGGAGATCTTCCGCGGCCGCATCCTCGACGTGACCGACAAGTCCTACACTATCGAGTTGACCGGCACCGGTTCCAAGCTGGACGCGTTTCTGAACGCCATCGAGCGCAGCGCTATCCTGGAGACCGTGCGCACGGGCGCCTCGGGCATCGGGCGCGGGGACAGGGTTTTGAAGGTTTAGTGAAGAGTGAAGAGTGAAGGGTGAAGAGTGAAGGGTGAAGAGTGAAGGGTAAAAAATAAGATCCCCTCTCTCCCGTACGCGGGGGAGAGGGCTAGGGTGAGGGGGCTCATGCATACACCCTTCACCCTTCACTCTTCACCCTTCACGCCATTAAGGAGACAGCGAATGAAAATCTACTACGACAAAGACGCAGATCTGTCACTGATCAAGGGCAAGCAGGTGACGATCGTGGGGTACGGCTCGCAAGGTCACGCGCACGCACTCAACCTGCACGAATCCGGCGTGAAGGTGACCGTGGGCCTGCGCAAAGGCGGGCCGTCCTGGACCAAGGCCGAGAAGGCCGGCTTGACCGTCAAGGAGACCGGCGAGGCGGTGAAGGGCGCCGATTTCGTCATGATGCTGATGCCCGACGAGCACATCGCCGGTACCTATCGCAAGGATGTCGAGCCCAACATCAGGAAGGGCGCCACGCTGGGCTTCGCGCACGGCTTCAACATCCACTTCGGCCAGGTCATCCCGCGCGCGGATCTGGATGTGGTCATGATCGCCCCCAAGGCACCGGGCCACACGGTACGCAACCAGTACGTGCAGGGCGCAGGCACGCCATGTCTGATCGCCATGGCGCAGGACGTGAGCGGGAAGGCCCGGGACCTGGCGCTGTCCTATGCCGCGGCCATTGGCGGTGCGCGCGCTGGCGTGATCGAGACCAACTTCCGCGAGGAAACCGAGACCGACCTGTTCGGGGAGCAAGTGGTGCTGTGCGGTGGGACGACCGCGCTGGTGCAGGCCGGCTTCGAGGTGCTGGTGGAGGCCGGCTATGCGCCGGAAATGGCCTATTTCGAATGCCTGCACGAGCTGAAGCTGATCGTCGACCTCATGTACGAGGGCGGCATCGCCAACATGCGCTACTCCATCTCCAACAACGCGGAGTACGGCGACTTCACCCGCGGGCCGCGCATCATCACCGAGGAGAGCAAGAACGAGATGCGCAGGATTCTCAAGGAAATCCAGACCGGTGCCTACGCGCAGGAGTTCCTGCTGGAGAACCAGACCGGTGCCACCAAGCTCAACGCCCTGCGCCGGATCGGGCGCGACCATCCGATCGAAGTGGTCGGCGCCAAGCTGCGCGACATGATGCCGTGGCTGAAGAAAGACCGGCTGGTCGATCAATCCAGGAACTAGCGTTCCCGGTGAAGGGTGAAGGGTGAAGGGTGAAGGGTGAAGGGTGAAGGGTGAAGAGTGAAGAGCGAAGAGCGAAGTAAGGTCCCCTCTCCCCCCGTAACCGGGGGAGAGGGCTAGGGTGAGGGGGCTCACCCTTCACCCTTCACCATTAGATCCTTCACTCTTCACATCGCGAATAGCGAACCATGAACCGCGAAACCCATCCGCTATTCGCCCGCGAGGGCTGGCCGCACATCGCCATCACCTTCGTCGTGGCACTCATCGCCACCGCTACGATCGGCGGGTGGTCGATCCTGGCGTGGGGCCTGCTGCTGTTCGTGGTTCAGTTTTTCCGTGATCCGAAACGCGACGTGCCCTCGCAGGAGGGGATTGCCGTCAGCCCGGCGGACGGACGCGTGCTGCTGGTGCAGAAGGCGCGCGACCCTTACCTCGACCGCGACAGTCTGAAGATCAGCGTGTTCATGAACGTCTTCAACGTCCACTCCAACCGCATCCCGTTGACCGGCGTCGTCAAGCAGCGCTGGTACCACGACGGCAAATTCTTCAATGCATCGCTCGACAAGTCCTCCCACGAGAACGAACGGCTGGCGCTGTGGATCCGGACCGAGGACGAGATCGATGTCGTGTGCGTGCAGATCGCCGGCCTGGTGGCGCGCCGCATCCTGTGCTATGTCAACGCCGGTGACCATGTCGAGCGCGGGCAGCGCTACGGCTTCATCCGCTTCGGCTCCCGCGTGGACCTCTATCTGCCCGCCGGCAGCACGCCGCGCGTCAGCGTCGGCGACAAGATCACCGCAGGCGAGACAGTCGTCGCCAAATTGCCTGCTCTGATTTGAGGTTCATCCGGCTCTTGTGTGGGTCGAACGACTCGCCGAGCCTTGCGACGCCGGCGGTCCTCTCCTCCCCCTTCAAGGGGGCGGTTGGGAGGGGCAGCAGACATATGGTCCCTCTCCCTCCGGGAGAGGGTAGGGTGAGGGCGGGGGAGATGTGCCGCGAACCGGTGGCGTCTTCATGAATTATCCAGGGTAGGGGTTAGAATGGCCCGCATGAACTACCCCGAGCAACCACACCTGAAGCCGAAATGGCTCGCCGCCGGCGGCCGCATCCGCCGCGGCGGGATCTACTGGCTGCCCAACGCCATCACGACGGTGGCCCTGTTCGCTGGCTTCTATGCCATCGTGCAGGCGATGAACAGCCGCTTCGGGTGGGCGGCGGTGGCCATCTTCGTTGCCATGGTGTTCGACGCGCTGGATGGCCGCGTAGCCCGGCTCACGCGCACCCAGAGCTCGTTCGGGGCGGAATACGATTCGCTGTCCGACATGGTGTCGTTCGGCGCGGCGCCCGGGTTGGTGATCTACGAGTGGGCGCTCAAGGGCATGGGCAAGATGGGCTGGGTGGCGGCCTTCGTCTATTGCGCCTGCGCCGCTTTGCGGCTGGCGCGCTTCAACACCAACCTTGCCGTGGTCGACAAGCGCTATTTCCAGGGGCTGCCGAGCCCGGCCGCCGCTGGACTGATCGCGGGCTTCGTATGGACCATGGCCGCTTTCGACGTCGAGCCCGAGGACATCGGCTGGGGCGCCTGGGCGCTGGCCATGTTCGCCGGGCTGACCATGGTCAGCAACGTCAAGTTCTACAGCGGCAAGGACATCAACCTGCGCAAGAGCGTGCCGTTCAGCACGGTGGTGCTGATCGTGCTGGTGGTAGTGATACTGTTCCAGATCGTGGACAACCTGCCCGAGCTGCTGTTCGCGCTGTTCGTCATCTATGCCGCGTCCGGCTATCTCATGTGGGCGGTGAGCCTCGTGCGACGCAAGCCGCCGCCTTTACCGCCCGCAGCGATGCCGCCGGACGGGCTTTGACAGGAGGACAGGATGAAAGACCGCCTGATCATTTTCGACACTACGCTGCGCGACGGCGAGCAGAGCCCCGGCGCCTCGATGACACGCGACGAGAAGATGCGCATCGCGCGCCAGCTCGAGCGGCTGCGGGTGGACGTGATCGAGGCCGGCTTCCCGGCCGCCAGCAACGGCGATTTCGAAGCGGTGAAGGCCATCGCCGGCGCCATCAAGGACAGCATCGTATGCGGTCTGGCGCGAGCCAACGACGCCGATGTCCGCCGTGCTGGCGATGCTCTCAAGGACGCCCATGCCGGCCGCATCCACACCTTCATCGCCACCTCGCCCATCCACATGGAGCGGAAGCTGCGCATGACGCCCGACCAGGTGGTGGAGCAGGCGGTCAAGGCCGTCAAACTGGCGCGCTCCTATCGCGACGACGTGGAGTTCTCGCCCGAGGACGCGGGCCGCTCGGAAGTCGATTTTCTGTGTCGCATCCTCGAGCAGGTGATCAAGGCTGGCGCCACCACCATCAACATCCCCGACACGGTCGGCTACACCATTCCGGATCAGTTCGGCGCTCTGATCGGGACCTTGCGCAGCCGCATTCCCAACTCGGACAAGGTGGTCTGGTCCGTGCACTGCCACAACGATCTCGGGTTGGCCGTGGCCAACTCACTGGCCGCCGTCATGCACGGGGCGCGCCAAGTCGAGTGCACGATCAACGGCCTGGGCGAGCGTGCCGGCAACGCGTCGCTGGAAGAGGTCGTGATGGCCGTGCGCACGCGGCAGGATTTCTTCCCGTGCGAGACGCGCATCGACGCTACCCAGATTGTCCCCGCGAGCAAGCTCGTCTCCGGCATCACCGGCTTCCCGGTACAGCCCAACAAGGCGATCGTGGGCGCCAACGCTTTTGCCCACGAGTCCGGTATCCACCAGGACGGGGTGATCAAGAGCCGCGAGACCTACGAGATCATGCGCGCCGAGGACGTGGGCTGGGGCGCCAACAAGCTGGTGCTGGGCAAGCTTTCGGGACGCAACGCGTTCCGACAGCGCCTGAAGGAGCTCGGGACCGAGCTGGAATCCGAGGAGGCGTTGAACGCCGCTTTTGCGCGCTTCAAGGAGCTGGCCGACAAGAAATCGGAGATCTTCGACGAAGACCTGCAGATGCTGGTCAGCGACGAGGCTATCTCCCACGACCAGGAGCATTTCAAGCTGCTGTCCATGATGGCGCATTCGGAGACCGGGGAGACGCCGATGGCGAAGGTGGTGCTCGCGGAGGACGGCGTCGAGAGGCGTGCCGAAGCCCAGGGCAGTGGCCCGGTGGACGCGACCTTCAAGGCCATCGAGACCATCGTCGGCAGCGGCGCGGAGCTGACGCTGTATTCGGTCAACGCGGTGACCAGCGGGACCGACTCGCAGGGCGAGGTCACCGTGCGGTTGCGCAAGAGCGGACGCATCGTCAACGGGGCCGGCGCCGACACCGACATCGTGGTCGCCTCGGCCAAAGCCTACATCAACGCGCTCAACAAGCTGCACTCCAAGCTGGAGCGGTTGAATCCGCAGGTGTGAAAGACGTGAAGAGTGAAGGGTGAAGAGTGAAGAGTGAAGAGGTGAAGGGTGAGGAACTAAAGAAACCCGTTCGCGCTGAGCGTCGCAGCGGGAGCTGCAGAGTCGAAGCGTCCGCATGAACCGTTGCGCGAGGAATGGCTCGAGCCCTTCGACTCCGTGGCTGACGCCACTACGCTCAGGGCGAACGGGGCACCCCGATCCCCTCTCACTTTCCTCCACATTCACCTGCTACGCAGGTTGGCAAACTCGAGCCGGTCGGCGAGAGTGCGCAGCAGTGCGCGGTTGAGTTGCAACTGGCAGCCTACCGACAGCCCGTCCAGGGCCACGCGCTTCAATTCGATCACCAGCGCGTCGGTAGTCGTCTCCACGGTGGCTTGCCGCAGGGCGGCCTCACCGCGCACATAGGCCATCTCTCCGAAGCAATCGCCCGCGCGTAGCACGTTCAGCAGCCGGCCACGCACCGTCACCTTGGCCTCGCCCCGGGCCAGAATGAACAAGCTGTCGCCCGTTCCGCCCTCGCCGACCAGCACGGTCTTCGAGGGAACGCGGCGCCACTGCCCGATCTGGATGAGCTCCCATACCTCGGCGTCACTGAACTGGGCCAGCAGTGCCGCGTGCCGCAGGGACAGGAACTTCTCGCTGTCCCGAACCACTTGATGGTAGACGCTGAGGTGGCCGATCCGCGCCAGGTCCAGCGCCAGTTCGGCCCAGTCCGGGTAGCGCTCGGCGGGATACTTCTGCAGCATGCGCAGCACCACCGCGTCGAGCTCCGCTGGCAGGTCTGAGCGCAACGCCGTGGGACGCACCGGCTCCTCGCTCAACACTTTGTCCAGGATCTCGGTCGTGCTCGTCCCGTAGAAGGGACGGCGGCCGACCAGAAGCTCGTACAGCAACACCCCGAGAGAGTACATGTCGCTCTGGTGCGTGAGCGGGTCGTCGCGAATCTGCTCGGGGGCGACGTAGGAAGGCGAGCCCACGCGCATGCGCTGAGTCGTCTCCACGTCGCGCAGGAACGCGGCGCCGAAATCCGCCACCTTGACCTCGGTCCCCCGCGCCACCAGGATGTTGGCGGGCTTGATGTCCCGGTGCACTACGCCCTGACGATACGCGTAGTCGAGGGCGCCACAGCACTTGAACGCGATCTCGACTACGTCCGCGACTGGCAGCAGCCGTTCGGCCGAGGTATAGCGGGTGAGGTTGCCGCCGTGCACGTACTCCATCGCCACGTAGCTCATGCGATCGTCGACCACGGCGTCGAGAATCGTGACGATGTGAGGATGAATCAGCTTGCCGGCCAGCGCAGCCTCGCTCAGGAACTGGCCTTTGAACGCGTTGCTGTCGCGACCGTCCGTGTCCGTGTTGTACACCTTGATGGCCACGTCCGAGGCATAAAACTCGTCGTAGGCGAGATAGACGATGCTGGAGTTTCCCTTGCCCAGCTCGCGCTTGACCTGATACTTGCCTACGCGTTCCAGCACTCGACCACCCTAGCCTGGATAATGTAGCCCGGCGCAACACCTTGTACCCGGTCTGAATCCCTCACAGCCTGAAGCGCGCGCGACCTTCGTTATCTTCGGGGGCGTCTTCATGAATTATCCAGGCTAGTCAGCGGAACACCACCAGCCCGACCGTCAATGCGCATCCGATGGCATAGAGCAGCCACGTCTGCGGAACGAAATAGGGATAGATCATCAGTACCAGACCGATGACCATCGGCTTGATGACCGCATTTTTCTTTCCGTACACGAAAGCGGCGAAACCAATCACGCCGAACAGCAGCGAGGCGAACAGGTTTGCCGGGGTTGGCATCGGAGGTGCGCGGAAAATTCAAAGGACGCAGCCACAGTATACGCTTGCAGCGTCACCCCACAGGGCACCCGGTGCCGGCGCGACCAGGCCGGGTGCGGTAACCGCTTCCAGGTGAATTCCTCTATCCTTTCGGCTGACCTTCATCGACGCAGCGGACCATGACGAGCGTATCTGCAACCACAACCGGCGGACCTTACCGCATCGTTATCGCAGGCGGCGGCGCGGGCGGGCTGGAGCTCGCCACGCGCTTGGGCGACAAGCTCGGCAAGCAGCGCAAGGCGCTGGTGACGTTGGTGGACACGTCGCGCACACACCTGTGGAAACCGTTGTTGCACCAGGTGGCGGCGGGCAGCATGGACCTGAACGACCACGAGCTCGACTACCTGTACCAGGCGCGCTGGCATCATTTCCAATTCTCCCTCGGGCGCATGGATGGCCTGGACCGCGCGACCAAGGAGATCCGCCTCGCGCCCACCATGGACGAGGCCGGCCGCGAGGTGATCCCGCGCCGTTCCATCCCCTACGACACGCTGGTGCTGTGCGTGGGCAGCACGACCAACGACTTCGGGACACCGGGTGCGGCCAAGTACGCCATCTCGCTGGACAATCCGCAGCAGGCGGCGCTGTTCCATTCGCGCCTGCTCAACGCCTGCCTGCGCGCCAATGCGCAGCAGGCGCCGCTGTCGCCCGGCCAGCTCCACATCGCCATCATCGGCGCCGGCGCGACCGGCGTGGAGCTGGCAGCCGAGCTGCACAACACCATCCGCGAATTCGTCTCGTTCGGACTGGACCGTATCAACCCGGAGCGGGACATCAAGATCACGGTGGTGGAAGCGGCACCCAAGATCCTGCCGGTGTTGCCCGACCGGTTGTCGCGTGCCGTGCTGGAGATGTTGCGCAAGATCGGGGTCGACGTGCTCACCGGCGAGCGCGTGACCGAGGTGTCCGAGCAAGGCGTCAAGACCGCCACCGGGCGCGACATCCCCGCGGAGCTCGTGGTCTGGGCGGCGGGGATCAAAGCACCCGATTTCCTGCAGGACCTCGATGGGCTCGAGACCAATCGGATCAACCAGCTGGTGGTGACGCAGGCGCTGCAGACCACGCGTGATCCGAACATCTTCGCCTTCGGCGACTGCGCGGCTTGTCCCTGGCCGGAGAAGAACGGCTGGATCCCGCCGCGCGCGCAGTCGGCGCATCAGCAGGCCTCGCACCTGTATCGCATGCTCCCGCGCCAGGTGGCGGGCAAGCCGATCGCGCCATTCGAGTATCGGGACTTCGGCTCGCTCGTCTCGCTGGGCAAGTTCAGCACCGTCGGCAGCCTGATGGGAAGCGTCCTGAAGGGCAGTGTGATGATCGAAGGCTACTTCGCCAAGCTCATGTACCTGTTGCTGTACAAGATGCACGAGTTTGCCCTGCATGGCTTCACCAAGGTATTTCTGGACACCCTGGCGCGGGTCATCACGCGCCGGACCGAGCCTCATATCAAGCTTCATTGAGGGCACCTCTCCGCGACATGGGCAGGGCGGCAGCGGTAGAATTCCCCGACGCCCTCGCGTGCGTCAGCACGTGTCGGACCCGAGCTTACCGGACGCATGGCAGCCCCGGCCCAGGCTATAACTTTCGGCTAAGTCACGCGCGTTGAGCCAGGCTCTAGCATGGTCTCGGATGCCATGGGCATGGGAGGAAGACATGGTCCAGTACTTGCCGGGGGCTGCTCTCTCCAGAGGCGATCCATTGTCGCCCGGTGGCGACCGTGGCCGGCTGTTCCGGGTGCGGCGGGGACGGTCCGCTCGCGATTGGCTCGACTGTGAGAGCCTGACCCAGGGTGCCTTGCAGCTGCTCCGGGACGGCGACGTAGACGGCGCACGGGAAGTGATTGCCAACGTGCTGCTTTTGGCGCAGGGCCGCCGCCGTGCCTGGAGTGACGCCTGGGCAGTGCGCTCGCTGCTGCGATCGCGGGTGCAGGCCATGGAGCGGCCTCACGTAGCAAGCCGACCGCTGGCATCCGTCAGCGCGATCGCAGGCGAGCGCCGATTTGCCGACATCAAGCCGCAGTCCCGGCCGATCCAGATCCGAGCCCTCGGCGGCTTCGATCTCACGATCGACGGCATTCCCTTCACGGGCGGCGTCAAGCCGCAGCGTCGGCCGCTCGATCTGCTGAAGGCCCTGGTAGCGGTGAACGGACATGCGGCCAGCAGCAGCGAGCTGGCGGACAAGCTCTGGCCCGATTCCGACGGGGATACTGCGCGCAATTCCCTGCAGGTCGCCGTCCATCGCCTCAGGCGGATTCTCGGGCGTGACCAGGCTGTTGTCGTGCAGGACCGCAAGATCCATCTCGACCACGCGCTCTGCTGGGTGGACCTGTGGGCTTTCGCGGAGGAAGCCGAGTGCGCCACGCGCGCCGGCTCGGCGCACCCCGACTTTGCGCAGCGTGCGGCCTCGGCTTTGGAACTGTACCGAGGGCATCTGGTGACGGAGGAACCCGAGCAGGCGTGCATGCTCGCCCTCCGCGAGCGCATGCGGCACGCCTGGCTCTGTCTAGTCAAGCTCCTCGGTGACTACTACGAGGTGCGCGCCGACTGGCAGCGGGCCGGGGAGCTCTATCAGCAGGCACTGGAAATCGATCCGCTGGCCGAGGAGGTCTATCGCCGGCTCATGGGCTGCCAGCAAAGGACGGGACAGCGCGCCGAGGCGATCCATACCTATTGTCGCTGCCGAGAGCAACTCGTCGCCGCGCTGGGCGTCCCGCCCTCGGAGGAGACCGAGCGCCTGTACCACAGGCTGCGCCTGGTCGCCTGACCTCGCGCACTGTTCATCTCGCCGGTGCGCTGGACACCGCGGCACCTGCTGTAAATTATTGGTACAAGAGCGCGGCCGGTGCGCTGAGCGATGCGGTGACCGAGCACATCCCCATGACGTTCGACTACACCATCACGAGCGGAGCGCTGATCAAGGCGGAGCGGCTCCTGCATCTGATGACGGTAGCAGGCAACTCTCCCGAGGAGCTCGCCGCCTTCATCCGGCGCGAACAGGACGAGCTGGCAAAGGCAACCGGCGCTCGCCTGGAGTAAGCGCGTCAGGACTGCTGCGGGTGCAGGCGCCGGCCGGGCGCAGCGCCGCCCGATCCGATTGCTGCGCCACTCGCGGGCGCGATACACTCCCAGCGCCATGCGGAACCCGGCCTTTCTCGACGCGCTTGGAGCGCTTTGCTTCCTTACGGTCGCGCTCTCGCTCACCTTCCTCGGCGGCTGTGCGCTGCAGCGCTACGAGTCCGCGCCGCTAGATCCGGCCGCCTCCGCCCGCGCTTTCGATTCCCGCAGCACGGACACACCGGGGCTGAAGGAGTACCTCATTGCGCACGGTCACCTGTCGTCGGACTGGCCGGTGCAGCGCTGGGGCCTCGCCGACCTCACCCTGCTGGCTTTCTACTATCACCCGGATCTGGACCTGGCCCGCGCGCAGGCGAAGGCCGCGCACGCGGAGGCCTCTGCGGCGACGCAACGCCTACCCCTTGGCCTCACTCCGCGCGTTCAGCACCACAGCCTCACCACGTCGGAGCAATCGAGCCCCTGGAGCCTCGGTTTCGAGCTCGAAATCCCCATCGCCGGGACCGCACGGCGCGAGGCGACCTCAGAGCGAGCTGCGTTCCTCGCGGACGCGGCAGATCTGAAGGTGGGCTCCGTGGCCTGGGCGGTCCGGTCTGAGGTCCGCGCCAAGCTGATCGACTGCTACGCGGCCGACCGCGCGGCCTCGCTGCTCGATGTGGAGATCCAGCAGCGCCGCGTTCTTGTCGGTCTGCTGGAGCGCCGGCTCGAGGCCGGAGCCGCATCCCGCGTCGAGGTGAACAACGCGCGTCTCGCGCAGGTGGAGGCCGAGGGACAAGCGCAGGCAGCGCAACTTGTGCGTGAGCGCAGTCTTGCCGCACTGGCGCAGGCGCTCGCGCTGCCGTTGGCCGCCGTGCGAGGCATGAGCCTCGACTTCGCCGCGTTCGAGCAGACGCCCGCGCCGCCAGGCGACGCCGGGGTCCAGCGTGCTGCACTCCTCAACCGGCTCGACGTGCGCGCGAAGCTGCTCGAATACTCCGCTGCCGACACCGAAGTCAAGCTGGAGGTCGCGCGCCAGTACCCGAGCCTCAGCATCAGCCCGGGCTACCTGTGGGACCAGGGAGACAACATCTGGTCGTTGGCCGCTACCGTGCTCTTGCCCGCGGGCGGGAACAAGCCGGCGATCCAGGTGGCGGAGGCGCGGCGTGAAGTCGCCGCGCGCGAGTTTCTCGCGCTCCAAGGTCGCGTGCTGTCCGAGGCGGACAGCGCCGAGGCCCGATATCGGCAGGCGTTGGCAGGCGCCGGCAGCTCGCACCGCTTGGTACGACTGCAGGCCGCCCGAGACCAGGAAACGAAGAAGCAGTTCGACGCGGGCTACGCTGACCGGCTGGAACTGACGCTGGCACAGCTCGGCACCCTGGCTGCGCAGCGCAATGCCGTGGCAGTCGAGTCCGAAGTGCAGCGCGCTCTGGGCGCACTGGAAGACGCGTTGCAGTTGCCGCTGGCGGGTGGCCCAGTGCCGGGATGGACCCGCAACCAGGCATCGCCTGCAGACCTGGCCTGGATAATTCATGAAGACGCCCCCGAAGATGACGAAGGGCACGCGCGCTAAGGCTTGTGAGCGATTCATACCGGGTAAGAACTGTTGCGCCGGGCTACTCGGGCGCTGGCGGCCGATTTGCGGCCATTTGCGGCTCGACTGTCTTGCCGATAGAGTGATCTATCGGCTGCGCCAGTCGAGCCGCAACTGACTCGCAACTCGACT
>JBGPMS010000012.1:0-30926 GCA_041487115.1 Gammaproteobacteria bacterium | reverse complement strand
GCGGCCCAGAACCCCGATCTGCAACTGTTCCGCCGCATCACGCTCGATACGCCGGTGCAGTACGCCGAGTTCGCTCACGACGCGCCGCAGGTGACGGTGTACGGGAATCTGGTGGACGCCACGCAGGGCAAGACCGAGGACGTGACCGTGCTCGGCGACGGCGACAACCGCGCGGTCTTCCAGACCTTTCCACTGCCCAAGGCGCCGCTCACGTACCTGCTGCAGCCGGAGGAGACGCCGCCGCAGCACGCGGAGCTGCAGGTGTGGGTGAGCGGCTTGCAGTGGACGCGCGTGGACAGCTTCTTCAATGCGCAGCCGAACGATCAGGTCTACGTCGTGCGCGAAGACGCGGACGGCAAGAGCTACGTGCAGTTCGGCGACGGCAAGACCGGCGCCAAGCTGCCGTCGGGCCAGGGCAACGTAAGCGTGCAGTATCGCACCGGCAGCGGCGCGACCGGCTCGCTGCAGGCCGGTACCACGCCTTCGGCGGCGACCCGCCTGACCGGGCTCGACAAAGTGCTGATGCCGGGTCCGGCGGTCGGCGGCGCGGCGCCCGAAGCGGAGGACGGCGCGCGCATCGCGGCGCCGGGACGCATGCAGAGCCTGGGCCGGCTGGTGAGCCTGGCCGATTACGAAGCCGAAGCGCTGGCCGTGCCGGGCGTGGTGAAGGCGCGCGCGACGTGGGCCGAGCCCGGTGGCGTGCCGGTGCTGCGGCTGACAGTGCTCACGGCGAGCGAGGGCCAGGCCGACGCCGACAAGGTCGCGCAAACGCTGCGGGCGCTGGACCGTGCGAAGGGCGCGCGTCGCTACGCATTGGAAGTCATCCAGGGCTCGCGCCGTTACGTGCAAGTAGCCCTCACCGTGGCGTACGACGCGCGCCGCATCGAGTCCGACATGCGTGCGGCGATACTGGAGGCGCTCGGCGTCGCCGGCGAGGAGGCCAACGGCATCGCCGGCGATCGCGGGCTGTTCAGCCTCGCGGAGCGACAGTTCGGGCAGTCGGCGCACAGCTCGCAGATCATCGCCGCCGTGCAGCAGGTGACCGGCGTGTCGTGGGTCACGTTGACGGCGGCGCAACCCGTCATAGAGCTCAGCCCCTTGATACTCAATCTCACCCAGACCGCGATCTCGTTGCTCGCCAAGCCCAAGCTCCATCTGTTCAAGCCGCTGCTCCCGCTGCTCACGTTGCCGCTGCTGCCCAAGGTGTACAAGGCGATCCCGTGCGAGGACACACGCGTGCTCGCACTCGACAGCCAGCACCTGAAGCTGGACCTGGTCGCGGCGACTGATCCCGCACAGGTGAAATCATGAGCACGCCGCGCAAACCCCTGTTCGAGCGCCTGCCCGAGATCTATCGCATCCGCGACACCGAGCAGACGCCGCCGGGCCAGCTCGAAGCCTACCTCGGCGCGCTCGACAGCGTGTTCAGCCCGGTGCGCGACGACGTCGAGACGCTATACCACAACCTGTTCATCGAGCACTGCGACGACTGGGTGGTGCCCTACATCGGCGACCTGCTCGGCACCTCGCATCTGAAGGGCGATCCGTGGACGCTGCGCGCAGACGTGGCGCGCACCGTGCGGCTGCGCCGGCGCAAGGGCACGCTCGGTGCGGTCGAGTCGCTCGCGCATGCGATGTCCGGCTGGGCCGCGCACGCGGTCGAGATGCGCGAGCGGCTCGGCTGGAACCAGCACCTGAACCATCAGCGGCCGGACGCAGGCGGCACGCCGCCGCTGTCTTTGCTGACCTCGATCTCGGCGCCCGTGCGCGGCGGTACCGTGAACCTGCGTGACCCGGCGCTGCTCTCGCTCGCGAATGGCCCGTTCGATCCGTTCGCGCACGTGGTCGACGTGAAGCCGCCTGGACCCGGCTACAACCTGCCCGATCTCGTCGTGTTCCTGTGGCGCCTGACCGCTTACACGATCCCCGTGTGTAAGCCGATGCTGCGCGGACCGATCCAGGTGCTGGCGCCGGTGGGGCCCGACGACGCCGGCTTCGCGGTCCGCTTCGACATGCATCCGGTTGGCGAGCCGATGGTGCTGTTCAACACCTGGACCTATCGCGCGGACGACGATCCGCCGAACCTGACCGACATCGACGCGGTGCCCGGCCCGATGCCGATCGCGCGGCTCACGCAGGACACGCCCGCGGGCAACCCCGCCGCGTATCTGCAGGTGCTGCTCTACTCGGTGCTGCCGCCGCCGGCGGGCGGAACGGTCGGATTGACCTTGCACCTGCCCGACATCGCGGCCGTGAACGGCATCGCGTGGCGCTATCGCGGCGCGAATCTGTGCGCGTGGGAGGACGGATTGCACCCGCCGCTGCGCCGCCACGAGATCGTCGTGGATCCCGAGCGCGGCCGCGTGCTGTTCGGCCTGCAGAACCTTAGCGAGGCGCAGACCGTGCGCGACGACCTGCTGCTGTCGGAGACCTATGGCTTCTCGGGTCCGACCGGTGCGCATCCGATCCCGCGCGCGAGCGCACAGGCGCAGTGGAACGTGGTGCCGATCAAGGTCAACGGGCACACCGATGCGACGCCGGCTACCGCGCTGCAACGCGCGCTCGATAATCTGCCGGCGGCCACCGGCCCCGTGATCGTCGAGATCGAAGACAGCCTCACGCACGAGCTCGACCTGCAGCTCGTCGCGGGCAGCGGCGACGAGGGCGGGCTGAAGGTGCTGCGCCTGTCCGGCTCGCTGTGGATTCGCGCCGCCACAGGACAGCGACCCGTGATCCGCCTGAAGCGTCCGCTTGCGTTCCGGCCCGATCAGGTGACGGGCGCCGCGGGCCAAGCCCTGATGGCGACGCTCTCGGTCCGGCTCGAAGGCTTGTACATCACCAAAGCCGATACGTTCACCGGCGACGCGCTGATCGAGCGTGCGGCGCTCAACCAGCTCGCGATCGACGGCTGCACGCTCGATCCGGGCGGAGCGCTCGCGCTGGACGGCTCACGCCTGCCGTTCATCACGGCCATGCAGCTCACCAACGACTACGGCTTTACGGACGCGGGGGAGGAGACCGCTTTCGATCAGACGCCCGCGCTCTACGTGAAGCGCTCGATCGCGGGCAAGCTCGAAATCGACAGTGAGTACGAGCTGAGCCTGAGCGACAGCATCGTCGATGCCGGCAGCGGCGTGGGTGCCGCGACGCCGGCGCTGGCGATCGCGGCGGCGAGCGGCGACCCGGAGCTGGAATGGGGGCCGCATCTCACCGTCGATGGCCTGACGTGCTTCGGACGCGTGCGCGTGTGGAGCGGCCAGGGAATGGGCGGAGTGTTCGTGCACCGGCTCGAAGTGCACGACACGTTAGCCGGCTGCATCCGGTTCAGCTATTTCAGCGGCAATGGCGACCGCCTGCCGCAGCAGCACGGCTGCGTGTTCGGCACCAGCGCGAGGCTGGCTTTCGTGCGCGAGTTCTATGGCCATCCGGCCTACGCACAACTGCGGCGCGACTGCGACCGGCGCGTACTCGAGCAGGGTCCCAACGCCGACGAGATGGGCGCTTTCGGCTACCTCCTCAACACGCACAAGTGGAAGAACATCGGCATCCGCCAGCGGGAGTTCATGCCGGCCGGCATCCGCGCCGTCCTGCTTCCGATCACCTAACCTGGATAACCATCATGAAAGGCGATTTCTCCAAGTGGGCCTTCGAGCCGACCGACAACTACAGCGGCGTGCTGCACCAGCAGGGCCGCGTGCTGCTGGACGCCGACTGGAACGCGGATCAGCAGATCGATGCCTTCCTGCGCCAGACGCTCGGCCAGGACGTGATCGGCGCGGGCGTGATGGCGGTGCCGGCGAGCGAGTTCGCGAGCTTCCGCGTGGCGCAGGCCAAAGTCGCTGCCGGCCAGATCAGCGTGACCCTGGAGCCGGGCCGCGGCTGGGTCGACGGCATTCTGGTCTACACGCCGAGCCCGTCCACGGATCTGCCGGCGACCTATCTGCCGCTGCCGTTCAACCCGGCGACGGTCAGCAGCGCCGACATCGGCGACGGCGTGCGCGACGCGGTCGTGCTCGAAGTCTGGGAAGAGGCGGTCAGCGGATTCCAGGACGACGAACTGCTGGAGCCGGCGCTCGGCGGCCCGGATACGACCGAGCGCGTGCGCTCGTGTTATGCACTGCGGCTGCTGCGATTGAGCGGTGAAGAGGATTGCAGCGCGGTGGCCGCACACGGCCAGGACGACCTGTCCGCGCTCGGCAAGCTGAGCGTGACGCCGGCGCCGTCGCTCATCATCGCCGGTGATTGCCCGCTCGAAAGCGGCGGTGGCTACACCGGCTTCGAGCACTATCTGTATCGCATCGAGATCGGGCAGCCCAAGGGGGGGCAGGCGCGCTTCAAATGGTCGCAGTTCAACGGCGGGCTGGTCGGACGCGGCAAGTTCGACAGCGTGGCCAAGACCGTCACGATCGACGCGAACAACCAGGCCATCAACCACAGCGGGCTCACGAGCTTCTATCTGGAGGCGTTGAGCAAGAACAAATTTGGGTGCTGGGAGCTCACGTACGCCGCCACCGCAACGCTCACTCAGGACGACGTGCTCGGCCTGACCGACGACTGGGGGACGTTCCCGGCCGCAGGCGCCAGCACGTTCTTCCGCCTCTGGAACGGGATCGCGCTCGCGACCGATTTTCCGACCGGGCTGCCGGATCCGAAGGAGCTGAAGGACGGGCTGCGGCTCGCGTTCGATGCGCCCGCGGCCGATCTCTCGAACTATCGCCCCGGAGACTACTGGACCTTCCCCGTGCGCGCGGCCGGCGTGCCGCTCGACACATCGACCTGGCCCAGCGACTCGCCGCCCGCAGGGGTGATCTACCACCGCGTGCCGCTGGCCGTGATCGACTGGCAGGCGGACCAGACTGCGAGCTATGCCGACGACGAGATCGACGATTGCCGCAAGGTGTTCCAGCCGCTCACCAACAACGACTGCTGCTGCTGCTCCTACTCGGTCGGCGACGGCAAGAACACGCACGGCGATTTCGACTCCATCACCGAGGCCATAACGCATCTGCCGAAGGCGGGCGGCCAGATCTGCCTGCTGCCCGGCGTGCACGAGGCCGGGGTCGTCATCGCCAATCGCTTCAACGTCACGGTCCGCGGCTGCGGACTGCGCACGAAGGTCGTGCCGGCCGCCAACCGTCCGAACGATCCGTTGTTCCGCGTACTGGATTCACAGGAGATCGCGCTGGAAGCGATGGACATGGCCACGCTCGGCGGCACCGCGGTGCACCTGCTGGCCAGCAAGCCGGGTGCCACGCAGCGCGTCGAGGTGCGCTACAACCGGATCCTGGCCTGCGAGATCGGCGTGCGCGTCGAGAACGCGGCCCACGTCCACATCCACCACAACCGCATCCGCATGCTCGACAAGGCAGGCGGCGGCGTCGCCATCTACATGCAGGCCGACGATAGTTTGATCGAGCGCAACGAGATCACGGTGATTCCCGCGCTCACGATGCCGCCGATCGACGTGCCGGGCGGCGGCGGCACGGTCACGCCGACCGATCCGTGCGCGCGGCTCGAAGCCGTGTACAAGATCAAGAAGAGCCTGTCGATTTATCTCAACTTGATTTGGCAGGTGCTCGTGCCGCTGCTGCCGAAGGCGCCGTACCAGGCGCTGAGCGGCATTCAGCTGGCCGCGGGCTGCGAGCGGGTGATCGTACTCGAGAACCGCATCGAGGGCGGTGCCGGCAACGGCATCTCGCTGGGCGGTCTGCTCGAGCAGCCGACGGCGCCGCCGACCACGCCGGGCAACGACCCGACGGTGGAGGCGGTCCGCAACGTGATTGAGGGCCAGGTGGTCGGGCCGGATGGCAAGCCCGTGCCCAACGTGCAGCTCGCGTTCACACAGCCCGGCACCGGAGCAGCGCTGCAGGGCGTGACCCGTCCGGACGGCAGCTTCGCGGTGAAAGCCACGGACGCGAAGTACACGGTGAAGGTGACCTCTGGCGGCTACGCGGTCGACAAGGTGGATGCCATCCGCACCGAGAGCAGCGTGCACTGGGTGATCACGTTGAAGACCGTGCAGACGCAGACCGACAACGCGCTCGCGTTCCTGTACGACATCCGGATCGTGCGCAACGCGATCGCCGGCATGGGCTTGTGCGGCATCGGCCTCGCGCCGCAACCGCTGCGCTTGACCGGCGGGTTCGCGCTCGCCGTCGCTCTGAAGGCGTCGCCGCTGCAGCAGTTCCTCGCGGTCTATGGCAACCCGGTGCTGGGCCTGTTGATCGAGGCCAACCGCATCACGCGCTGCCTGCGCAATCCGTTCGACGAAGGCATGCGCACGCTGAGCCAGCAACGCGGCCTGGGCGGCGTCTCGCTCGGCCTGTGCGAAGACCTCGACATCGTCGACAACCAGATCGAGGGGAACGGCCTGTCGCACATCGATCCGGTGTGCGGCATCTACGTCGGCTTCGGCGAGGAGCTGCAGATCACGCGCAACCGCGTCGTCGGCAACGGACCGCTGGTTGCTACCACCGATAACACCACGCTGCAGACCGGCGTGCGCGGCGGCGTGGTGGTGGGGCTCGCTTCCGCGACATCGCTGGCCGGCGTGCTCACGACGCAAGGTCAGGTGCAGGCGAGCGGGCGACCCGCAGCACGCATCCACGAGAACCTCGTCGACCAGCCCGCGGGTCAAGCGCTGACGATGATGGCGTTCGGGCCGGTCGCGTGCAGCGACAACAGCTTCACGGCCGAAGTGAGTGGCCCGCGCAGCTTCGACGTTCTGGCTGGAGCCGTGCTGATCTTCAATCTCGGCGGCGTGCAGACTGCGGCTGCCGGCAGCAAGCTGCAGACCGAGGCGGCGGTGAGCTTGGGCGCGAAGGCGCCGGCCCAGCCCGCGCCCGCACCCACACCCGCGGCTGGCGATGCCGCCGGTGCCGCCGCCACGAAGGCCACGCTGATCCGCCGCGAGTATGCCGAGTTCGCGCGGCCCGCGGCGTCGCTGCGGATTCTGCCGGGCGGGTATATGCTGTTCGCCGACAACCAGTCGCGCACCGGCACCAGCAACCGCAGCTACACGAGCCATTTGATCGTCGCGATGGACGACCTCGGCTATCAGGGCAACCAGTCCTACAACTACCGGACCGGGAACATCCTGGCCAACGCCTTTCTGTTCGCGGGCACGGTGCGCGCGACCGGCAACCGCTTGTCCGAGGCCGGCGCCGAGACGCTGCTCTCGCTATACACGCTCGGCGCCCGTATGAACAACACCTCGTTCAACCAGGGCGACCACTGCATCGTGGCGACCGACCAGAACCCGTCGATGGGGGTGGTGCAGTTCGGCAACCAGGTGCTGCGTCCGTCGTCCCTGTGCGCCAGCGTGAACATGATCTCCGACCTGATGTTCAAAGCCCGAGGGTGATGCCATGGCTTCCATAGTCAATTCCGGACAGACCAGCGCCAAGAACGACCTGGCGGAGCTCTTCGACACGCTGCAGCAGCAACGCACGACGTTGATCGACCAGGTGCGCACGCTCGAGCTGGTCGCGCGACCGCTGTTCCAGCTCGAAGCCGAGCGGCTGAAAGCGAAGGTCGGTCCCGACGACCCGCGCGTGCAGGCGCTGGCCCAACGCGCCGATAACCAGCTCGAGCTGATCGCGGCGCTGCAGGTGGAAAGCGATATCGCTGCGGTGCGCGTGCCCAGCGTCGAGCGCGACGACACGCTGATCGACGGCCGTCTGATCGACGCGAACCAGCGCGCGGTCGCCGATACGCAGGTGCAGCTCGTCGACGAGAAAGGCCAGGCGGTAGCCGGCGCCACGGTAACGACCGACGCCTCGGGCTACTACTCGATCGTGCTGACGCCAGAGGCGTCCACCGCGCTGAAGGACAAGCAGCTGTTCGTCGCGATCGGTACGGGCGCCGCAGCGAAGGTGCCGGCCGCGGCGCAGCCGATCAGCGTGGTGCCTGGAGGGCGCGTGCTGCAGCAGATCGGATTGAACGCGGGCGAGCTCTCGAACGTGCGCGCCAAGATCGATCTGGGCGCGATCCTCGACCCGACGCCGGCGAGCGCCAAGAAAGCGGCGCCCGCCGCCGCGGGCGTGAAGCCGACGCGCGAGACCGAGCCGGCTCCCAAGAAGCCCGCCGGGACCACGCGAGCCGGACCGCGCGCGAAAAAGAAGCCGAGGTGACGAGCATGAGAGCGCTGACTACCGAGCGTCCACCCAGACATGCGTGGGTTTCCCATCGCGCCGCGCATCGCGGCGGGTCCCTCGCCGGTACGCAACCGAGGCCTGCGTCGATCCAACGCAAACCGGCGTGCAGTTGCGGCGGAGCTTGCCCGAAGTGCCGGGGCGAGGCCGAGCCGGCTGCATCCGCCGCGGCGCTCGGGGAGCGGCCAGGCCCCGAGCGTCGGGTCGCCGCACCACCCCTCGCCGGGCCGCGGCAGCCGGATGCCATGGCGACGGACGCACCGCGTCGAGGCGGCCTGTCGATCGCCTTCTCATCGGCGCCGGCCGCGCGGCGTGATCGTACCGAGGCCAGTGCGGACGATGCCGACGAGCAGACGACCACCAGCGGGAGCACCTCGGGCAACCGCATCGACGTGACCTTCGATCCCACGTCCAGCTCGCCGCGGCCCGACTGCGACCAGATCATCCTGACGCAATGGATCCAGATGACGGCCGATGGGTCGGCGATGCTGCCCGGCACCTACTACAGCCCGTTCACATGCCGCGACCCGACGGCGCTGTCGGACGGAACCTATCTGGACCACGGCAGCTGCTCCTACAAGACGCCTTACCCGGTGGACCGGGGCATCGGCACGTCCGGATGGTCGAACGCCAGCGGCACCGGGAACGCGACGTACTTCGACGCGCCGACGACGGGCGGCGGGGATCGAGGCTTCCGGTCGGCGGCCAATCCCACCGGCTGGCAGAGCGTGACCTATCGCTTCGGCAACTACGCGTTCTGCGCCGCCGGTACCGAGTGCGGTACCTGGTACGATGGAATCGCGTGGGAGTACACGAAGACGGCGGCGGATCACGCCGCAGGCCGCGCCGGGACCGCTACCGCGACGGCCTCGCTGGTACCGCCTGGCCCGAGCTCGACGATCGTTGTGGCGTTCGATCAGTACAACAGCGTCAAGGGCTTCACGCCCTGCCTGTATTCGAGCACCCCGTGAGCTCGGAGGCCGGTGGATGAAACGGGTACCGCTGGAAACGCTGTTGGGCTACGAGCGCAGCCGGTTGCACCGCGCCGCGCTCAAGCTGACGCACGTGGGAGAGCAGACGGTCCCCGTGCTCACGGTCGTCATCGCGTGCTATTTCCACCTGCCGTCGCTCGACGCGTTTCGGCCCTTGCGCCACACGGGCCTGTCCTACGCGAACGACGAGCTGCCCAACGTGCTGCACTTTTCGGTCGCGCCGCAGGAACTCAGGATGCTCCTGGCTGCCGCACACCGCGTCTGCAGCGCCAGCGCGATTCCCGGCGGCGTCCCGTCGCTGGCGTTCGCCGCGGTAGCGGATGCTCCCGACGGGCCCGAGGGTGACGAATCGATCTTGTCCTTGCAGCAGGCGGGCGAGCTGTACCGCCATCTGGAGTCAGCCCTGTCGCCCGAAAATGGGACGGGTCGCGCAGTTCTCGAGATGCAGCGCGACGCCGGCTATCCGCGCTGTGGCGGGGTGGTCTCGCCGTGAGCCGCCCCGAAGACGCGCTGGAGCGCGAGGCAGATCGTCTCGCCGACGAGGTGCCGAGAAGTGTTCGACGCCATCGACTTTTGCCCGGGCGACTGCGGTTCCCGAGAGGAACGATTGATCACCGTGCCCATGAGCAGGCTCGAAGCAAGTGGCGAGGCCTACGATGTCCCGTTCAAGGTCACGTTTGTCCCAGAGTCGCGGTCGAAGAGAATCTTTTACTACTAACGCGGCTACGGTATGCGGATGGATACCAATGGCGCTCATTTTCTAGTTGGCAGGGAAGACCAGAGAGGTGACCGAGCATGAGAAGCGTGCAGCTAGCGAAGCTACCCATCGCCACACGAGCCCCATCCAGCCAACAGCGGCCGCAATTCAAGCCGGCACTGTCGCCTGCCCCGGACGGAGCCGTTCAACGTGCGTCTTCCTGTGCCTGCGGCGGAGGGTGCCCGCGTTGTCAGGGACAGCGAGCCGTCCTGCCGAAACTCGCCATCAGCGCACCCGGCGACCGCTTCGAGCAGGAGGCAGATCGCGTCGCTGAGCAGGTGATGCGGATCCCCGATCCCAGCCGTGCGCCGAGCACGCTCGCCATTCACGAACTGCCGGCCACGCCCCTGCAAAGGCAGTGCGGTCAGTGCAAGGAAGAGGAACTTCAGAGCCCCGGGTCCGACGAGGAGGATGTCGGCATGGCAGTGGATACGGACCTGCCTCTGTTGCCATCGCTTTCGAAAGGTCCGGAGGAAGAGTTGCCGTTGCCGCTGTCGCCCGCCGTGCGTGCGCCTGGAATCCAGGCTGAGGGGATGCATGCAGCGGACACGAACGTCCAGCCCCGAAAGGCGCGCCCGACCGTGATCGGCACAAGCACCGGACCCAGTGGAGGGCGGGCACTCGATGCCGCAGAGCGCTCCTTCTTCGAACCGCGCTTCGGCTACTCCTTCGATCAGGTCCGCATCCACTCGGACGAACATGCGGCGGACTCGGCACGAGCTTTCAACGCTCTGGCCTACACGGTGGGAAGCGACATCGTGTTCGGGGCGGGACAGTATGTGCCAGGCTCGTCCAGGGCGCGCAGACTATTGGCGCACGAGTTGACGCACGTGGTGCAGCAGAACATGTCTCACACGCCGACGCAGTCCCCGGCACCCGCTGACGGTCCCGTCCATCTTCGTGCCGAGGCGACCGGGATAGTCCAGCGGTGGTCTGCCGATGGCCCCGCGCCGACGACAACGAATACTATCGTGTGCGACGGCGCGGGCGGTATCCGGGTTCAGGTCGGCACCGCAAACGACGCGACCTCGTTGCCGTGTTTGGTCGATTGCCTGCGCACACACGAGGAGAGCCATCGGGCCGACGCGCTCGCCGCCAACGCCGAAGTCTGCAAGGGATCGACGAACGGTAGCCAGGTCAACTTTGGGCCCGGCGAACAGAAGCCGTCCGAAATCAAAGCGTCGCAGGCGGAGATCGATTGCCTCAACGCCAAGTTGCCGGCCGCAAGCGCGACGTGCAAGCCTGCTGTCCAAGCACGTATCAGACAGATCACGACTTATCGTGATTCGTTCAAATGAACAGATGAAGTCGGTGGCCATAGCGGTTCTCGCCACGATCGCGAGCATCGGCTGTGCGACGCAATCGGGGCATGCGGTGGCGGAGGAAAGAGCGATGGAGCGTGGATTGAAGATGGTTGTTATCCGAGGCGCAGGCCCACCCGGGTGGACTCTGGACATCGCCCTTACGAATGAGACGGCGAAGCGGCTGACCATGTATCGGCACTCGCTGCCGTGGATCGGCTGGTACAGCATTGTGCTCTTGGCGGCGAAGACCGACGCGATCGGCACTGTGTTGGAAAGGTTCTGCCCGGTGGACGATCCCGGCACGGAAACCATTGCGATCCAGCCCGGGGAGACGTTGACGGGTCAAATCTCACTGGTGAAGCACTTCCCCGGCTTCGCAGATGCCGTCAAACATCGGGAAGTCATCGTTTTCTGGAGCTACCAGGTCCAGCCTGTCGAGGGGGATCCGTTGCCCAGAACAGCCGGCTATGTGCTCTTTCCGAAGGCACGAGTCGAAGGGGTCAGAGACGAATGAGTATAGTCAAGGCCCGGGCTTAGCCAGACGACAAAAGCCTCGGGGGTCACAAGCCCTTGGGGCAGCATGAATGCTCAGAGTGCAGGTCCTGTTGGGCTCACGAAGCATTCACGTCAGCAATTGCCACAGAGCCGCCCGAATTCATGATTCAAGATCTGACCACATCGTTCACCGTCGTTCATCGCCCGCGTGTCGTACACGCTGATCACCGATCTCGACACGCTGCTGACCGGAGGGCGGCGCTGAGGCCGCACGCATCGTGAGCCCAAGGTTGTTGCGCCGAGTGATGTCTGTTTCCGCGAGCGCTCGCACTGCGCGCGCTCGGCGCGATCCGAGTGCCGTGCCCTCACGTGCCGTGCCTCGGCTTCAGCGCAAGGCCGCGTGCGCCTGTGGGGGTGATTGCCCGCGCTGCAGCTCGAAGGAACCGGACGCCGTTCTCGCTCGCACACCGTCGGATGTGACGTCTGCAAGTGGCCCATCCCGATTTCGTCCGGTACATCGCCGTCATCGCGGAGGGTTTCAAGCACATGAAGCCGGTGAAAGTGGTGCTCAAAGGCCAGGATATCGCGTCGGTCAACGCGGCCTGAGGCCGGCCTATGCCGAAAGTTCGATTGAGTATTGACCGCAAGGGCGGCTCAATTGCACTTTTGGCGCGCGTGCGCCGCGCGCATCCATGGCAGCACTCGACCGGGCGCAGCCGACGCTTTTCAGGGAGGGCGATTCGATATGGACGCATTGCAACTGGGCTCCGACGGCCCACAGGTGGTCAAGCTGCAGAAGAAACTGCAGAAAGCGGGCTTCAACCCCGGTTCGACCGACGGGGACTTCGGCCCCGCGACGCAGGCCGCGGTGATGGCATTCCAGCAGAGCGAAGGGCTGCTCGCGGACGGTATCGCCGGCCCGCGCACGCTCGCAGCGCTGGGATTGACCAAGGACGACACGCTGCCCTCGGTGCTGGATCAGGTGACACCGCGCGTGGTCTCGCAGATGTTCCCGCAGACGCCGGTGGACAACATCAAGGCCAACCTGCAGGCGGTGCTCGATGCACTGGACGCGGCCGGACTGGGGGACAAGCCGATGGTCCTGATGGCGCTCGCCACCATCCGCGCCGAGACCGAGAGCTTCCTGCCCGTGAGCGAGGGCCAATCGCGCTTCAATACCTCGCCCGGCGGCAAGCCCTTCGACCTCTATGACAGCCGCAAGGACCTGGGCAACCAGGGCCCGACCGACGGTGCCGACTATCGCGGGCGCGGCTTCGTCCAGCTCACCGGCCGCGCGAACTACGCCCGCTGCGGCCAGATGATCGGATCGGGCGACCAGCTGGTGCAGAAGCCGGATCTCGCCAACCAGCCCGATGTTGCGGCACAACTGCTCGCCGCCTTCCTGAGCGACAAGGAGCGCCAGATCAAAGAGGCGCTGTTGGCCGGGGACATGCGCACCGCCCGCAAGCTTGTGAACGGGGGCAGCAACGGCCTGGATCGCTTCGTGGACGCGTACAACCGGGGGGATCCGCTGATCACCTGAGCCGGACGCCACGGGAGGCACGCGCAGCCACTGCCGGTTACCGAGCCGGGAGCCGCAGGCTTGTCGTATGCCGAGGCGATAAGGGTGCACAGCTACGGCGCGTGACGGCGCCGCGCAAGAATTGCCAAACCGGAGAGCGGCTGCTATCGTCTGCGCAGCCTGCGGTCACCGAGACCGGCGCGCCGCCAGAGTCTCCGGGTCAACCAGGCGAGAGGTGAGGCCATGCCTGAGAATCATTTCGATGCAGTCATCGTGGGGTCGGGGTTCGGCGGCTCGGTGATGGCGTACCGCCTATCCGAGGCGGGAATGCGCGTCTGTCTGCTGGAACGCGGGAAGCCCTATCCGCCTGGCTCGTTCGCGCGCAGTCCCTTCGCGCTCGGCCGCAACTGGTGGGACCCCAGCCGGGGCCTGTACGGCATGTTCCAGGCATGGTCCTTCAGCGGTACCGAGGCGATCGTCTCCAGCGGGCTGGGCGGCGGCTCGCTGATCTACGCCAACGTCCTCATCCGCAAGGACGAGAACTGGTTCCGCGAGGAAGAGCCCGACGGCTCGTACCGCGTATGGCCGGTCACGCGCGCCGAGCTCGACCCGCACTACGACCGGGTCGAGAAGATGATGAACGGCCAGCGCTATCCTCTGGAGCAGAGCCCGTACAGCAAAACCTCCAAGACGCTGGCGTTTCGCAATGCCGCGCAGACGCTCAAGAGCCAGGGCGAGCGGCTGGACTGGTACCTGCCGCTGCTGGCGGTGAGCTTCGCGAACCGCGACGAGGCTGGTGGCCTGCGCCCGGCGGTGCCGGGCGAGTTGATCGTAGGCGAGCCGCCCAACCTGCACAAGGCGCAGCGGTCCACCTGCCGCCTGTGCGGCGAGTGCGACGCCGGATGCAACTACGGCAGCAAGAACACCCTCGACTTCACCTATCTCAGCGCGGCCTGGCGCGCCGGCGCCGACATCCGGACCTTGTGCGAGGTGAAGAAGTTCCGCCCGAATCCGAGCGGCCGCGGCTACGTCATCGAGTACGCCCGCCACGATGCGGACACCTATGAGGGCAAGCCCCGCTCGACGCGCGACCTGCCCCTGGAGACGATCACAGCGGAGCGCCTGATCATATCCGCCGGGACGCTCGGGTCGACTTTCCTGCTGCTGAAGAACCGCGACTCTTTGCCGAAACTCAGCGCGCGGCTAGGCGACCGGTTCTGTACCAACGGCGACCTGCTCACGTTCGCCTTCCGCGCCATCGACAGGTCGGGACCGGCTCCGGTACCGCGCATCATCGACCCGAGCCACGGCCCCGTCATCACCAGCACGATCCGCGTCGGCGACAAGCTGGACGGTAAAGGCGACACCGGCCGCGGCTTCTACCTGCAGGACGCCGGCTACCCGGAGTTTTTCAACTGGGTCATCGAAGCCGCCAATGGCCCGGGGTTCGCGCTGCGCGCGGTGAAATTCCTGTGGCGGCGGCTCAAGCGGTGGTGGACGGGTGACCCGCAGAGCGAGATGAGCGCCCAGATTTCCGATCTGATGGGCTCGTGCGCAAACTCCTCCGGGTCGATGCCGCTGCTCGGCATGGGCCGCGACATCCCCGACGGCAAGATGTCGTTGCGGACCAACAAGCGCGGCGATCAGTTCCTGGAGTGCGACTGGAAGGACGTCCGGTCCGGCCCGTACTTCGACGGGGTGACGGCGCTGTCGCGCAAGATCGCCGAGACGATGGGGGCCACGTTCGTCCAGAACCCCGACACCAGGCTGTTGAAACGGCTGGTGACGGTCCACGCACTGGGCGGATGCTCGATGGGCAACAGCATCGAGGAGGGGGTGGTCGACAATCGGGGCCGCGTCTTCAACTACCCGGGACTGTACGTGGCCGATGGCTCGGTCATGCCCGGCCCGGTGGGCACCAACCCGAGCCTCACCATTGCGGCGGTCTCCGATCTGTTCGCAGATCAGATCATCGCAGAGTTCAAATCCTGAGCCCGGTGGCGTTCAGCGCAAGTCGGCGTAGACTCGCTCCCGCCTATAGGAGGTCCCGGCCATGACCAAAGAGCAGGAACTCGCGCAGGCCGATTCCATGCAACCGATCCAGGGGACGGTCGAGGTGGACGTCCCGATCGACAAGCTGTGGGAGGCGTTCCGCCATGCCAACTGGTGGCCGCGCTGGAACAAGTGCTTCTTCTGGGCCTGGAACAAGGACCTGGTCCTGGGCCAGAAGCTCATCTGGGTGTTCCAGCCGATCAAGTGGTATCTGCCCTACAAGATGTTCGCGATCGCGAACATCGTCGAGGTGGTGCCGCAGCAGAAAGTCACGTGGGAGGTGACGGCGCTGCCGGGCTTCTACGCGCGCCACACCTACCACATGGAGGATCTGGGCAACGGGCGCAGCCGCTTCGGCTCGTACGAGAAGGCGATGGGCTGGAGCTTTCCGTTCACCAAGTGGTTCTGGCTCAAGCACTTCACCTTCGTGAAGGACGAATCGCTCAAGGGCGCGCAGTTCCTGGAGCAGAAGTACAAGCAGGACGGCCGGATCGACGCGGACACTCTGCCGCCCAAGAGCTACCTGCGCTTCGTCATCGCGTTGCTCGTGCTCGCCCTGATCCTGGTGCTGGCCGGCACGTCGGGTTGGATGTATCTCGCTTTTGCGCGCCAGACGCACCTGGCGCTGGCCCCGGAGGTGCAGGTCGTGCTCGGCGGCGGCGGGAACTCGTTGCTCGTGCGCGACGGCGGCGAGGCGCTGCTGGTCGACACCAAGTTCTCTCCGGGGTCGGGGACGCTGCACCATTGGATCGAGAAGGAGCAGAAGCTCCGCGTCACCACCATCGTGAACACCCATCACCACTACGACCACACGCGCGGCAACGCCTTGTATCCGCAAGCCCGGATCATCGCTTACCGCACCGCGCCAGAGCTCATGCGCGAGCGGCCCAAGGACGCGGAATGGTGCCGGGAACACCCGTTCGCGGTCCCCAGCATCTTCGTGGACGAGACCAACCGCGACGCCGCCAGCGCGATGACACTGCAGGTCGGCGGCACCGAGGTGCGGCTGTTCCATCCCGGAGTCGGGCATACGCACGGCGACCTGTGCGTGGTTCTGCCCAAGTACAACATCGTGATGACCGGCGACCTGTTGTTCTTCGGCTACTACCCGTTCATCGACACCTCGCCCATCGGCGGGGCATCGCTGCCGGGAATGATCGCGACCTTGCGCGAGCTGGCAGACGCATTCCCCGATGCCACCTTCGTGCCGGGGCACGGGCCGCTGGCGCGCGCGGCGGACCTGCGGCTCTACGCCGATTACCTCGAGGACCTGAACACTCAGGTCGCGCGCGCCTTGCGTGCCGGGTTGACCGAGGACCAGGCGGCGCAGACCGTGGATGTGAGCCGCTGGCATCGCAAGATACTGCCTTCGTTCCCCGACGACCGGCTCATACCCGAGTGGGCGACGGCAGACCGCAACATCCGCTCCGCTTACCAGCTCATGCGCGGCTCCTAGCCGCTTCGACTCCGCAGCGCTCGGTGGTTCGGTAGATCGACAGCAAGCAAACTTTGACGGGAGGCTCTAGCATGGCTGAGCACGACGGGGCACTGGAACATCTGCTGCGATACCCGCTGTTCGACGCCCTGTTCCGCCGCCGCTCGCGGCGCATCAGCAAGGGCTTGAAGGAGGTCCTGGCCGGCAGCCTGACCTACAAGTCCACCCAGCAGCCGCAGCCGCTGTCGCCGCTGGAGGAGGCGGTGATGATCGTCGCCACCGGCGTTACCGGCCTCACCATGCCGGACCAGCCGTTCAAGACGGAGCAGGGCAAGGACCTGGTCGGCACGCCGATGCTGGAGATCGCCGGCCGCTCCGCCAGCAGCCCGGACAACGCCCAGTCCACGCACTTCTTCATGATCAACGACTCGGGCACCTATCTGATCAAAGCGCCAGCCGACGCCGCACCGCCGCGCCTGACCAGCGACGCGGCCGGCGTGCAGACGCTGATCGATTTTGCCGCGCGCTGCAAGGTGAAGGTGCTGGACCGCCGGCTGGATTTCCCGCGCCAGTTCCCTTACTACTTCGGGCGCAACCGCTACGTCTCGAACGTCGCGGGCAGCACGCTGTTCGTCCCGGTGGTGGACATGACGCGCCAGTACATCAACCAGTTCATGTACCTCCTGTGCCAGGACGACGGCTACCGCCCGACGTTCATCGACGACTGGAACTTCTACCGCGTGGCCGGCGTGAAGAAGTGGGTCAAGAACGGGTTCCTCAACAAGGACCTCAAGATTCCGATCGGCTACGCCAACACGTTCCGCATCCACGTCGAATCGGACCTGCTGGTGCAGAACCTGTTGCTCCTGATCCAGGCGATGGGATTGGGCGGGTGGGTGCACGCGGCGTTCAACGGCCCGTACCTGCTGGGCAGCCCGACGTTCTCCGCCGAGTCGGGGCCGGGGCTCGGGTTCCGCTTTCTGACGCCGAAAAAGCTCCTGCGCAAGCTGTTGATCCCCATCACGCCGCTGCCGGCGTGGCAGCCCAACCCGGTCGGGCTGGACGGATTGTTGGAGGGCTACTGCCCGCCGTACTATCCGGACATGCCGGCGGCCGTGGATGCGCTGCTGCAGACGAAGTACGGTCCCGCGGGCGTCTACCGCAACCAGGCGAAGTTCGATCAGATCTTCCAGCCCGGCTTAGCGGCGCGCTTCCTCGAAGAAGTGCCGCACTATACGCCCGAGACCATCGAGTGCTGCAAGGACGTCTGCAGCTACATCTACAACACCTACGGGCGGTTCCCGGCGCACGTCGACGCGATGTACGTACCCGGTGTCTGGGTACAGGCGCATCACCTGGACCTGAAGTACTACGACCAGTGGTTCCGCAACGGCTACACCGACACGCAAGCCGACCACGAGGCTCGTTGGCACGCGGGGGCGTAGGGCTTATTCTTACCTGATTACCCAACGAAGCTCAGCCGCGGGCAGGCTCCCACCACCCCGCCTGCTACGCACGCACCCGATTCTCCCCTCCTTTCGAAGGAGGGGTGGCGCGAATGCGACGGGGTGGTTCGCAGGCAGGCTCCCACCACCCCGCCTGCTACGCAGGCACCCCTCCTCGGGCAGGCTCCCACCACCCCGCCTGCTACGCAGGCACCCCTCCTCGGGCAGGAGGGGGAAGATTTTTTCTCCCCTCCTTTTCAAGGAGGGGTGGCGCGAAGCGACGGGGTGGTTACGGCCGCTCGGCGTAACCTAACTCGGGCTGAAGCTCGTACGTAACCAAGTATTCTCAAGCCTCCGCCGTCTTGTCCAGGTGCTGGATGAAGAACGGATACACGTCCCGGTACGCGTTCTTGCCGAAGATGCAGTCGATGTGTCCGTAGCCGGGGATCAATTTCCGCTCGTACAGTCCCGGGCCGTTGGCCTGCGACAGAATATCCACGGTCATCTCGGTACTGACGGGTAGCCAGCACTTGTTGAGCGCGCCATGCGCGATGGCGATCGGGATCGCCAGCCGCTTGAGCGTCGGCATCCCCTGGTCTTCCTGCAAATAGATGTCCTTGCCCGCGAAGTCGACGATGTGGCCGTGACGGATCATCATCGCCAGGTGCTCCAGGCTGGCGATGCCGGCGACGCCGAACAGCTCGTGCAGGTTGTCGTAGGTCTGCTCGTTGAGCTGGTTGATCTCGTACAGCTGGCCATACAGGAACGAAATGCGGCGGCTTACCGGGCTCACGTCGCGCGGCCCGTCGTGCACGGGGTAAAACTTGAGCATCTGGTCGGCGAGCTTGCCGATGAAGCCCTCGTGCGTGTCGACGTAGGCGGTCATGGTCTTGACGCCGAGCTTGTCCATGAAGTCGGCCGCATGGAACATGGCCTTGATGTCGGTGGAGAACGGCACCTTCATATGGGTCGCGATCTGCGACACCGCAGCCGAGCGCACGCCCTGCAATCCCGCCAGCATGGCCATGAAGAACGTGGTGGCGCCGAAGCAGTGGACCATGCACTGGATCGAGGGCGCTCCGGTGGTCTGCCGGATGAACGCGACGGCGGCGGGGAAGTCCTTAGTGGCGATATCGTCCGCGGTGTAGCGCTGCGTCGCGTAGGGCAGGTCGATGCTCGAGCGGAAGTCGAGCAGCCACACGTCGTACTGGTGGGCGACGAGCTCCTCCAGTAGGTTGCGCTCGATCAGGTCGGTGGAGAAGATCACGCTGTTGACGCCCAGGCCGTGCACGCACATCACCGGCCCTTTCTTGCCGCCGCGGTAGCGGGTGAGCCTCATTTCCACCCC
The DNA here is from genome assembly GCA_041487115.1 of Gammaproteobacteria bacterium. Classification (GTDB taxonomy): domain Bacteria; phylum Pseudomonadota; class Gammaproteobacteria; order Burkholderiales; family SHXO01; genus SHXO01. The sequence continues at coordinate 11,423 of JBGPMS010000012.1, read as the reverse complement.
GTCGCCGGCGTTGACCTGGTAGACGTCGGGCGCCACCGGCAGATCGAGCTTGCGCTTCTCGCGCGGCGGGGCGTCGGGATTGAAGATGTTCGGCTTGGTCAGGATGCCGCCGTAGGTCTGGTACAGCGCGCCGGCGAACAGCATTCCGAACCGTGCGATCGCGCGCAGCTCCTCGAGCTTGTTACGGGCGTTGATCGCCTTCATCGTGGTCAACTGGTGCATGAAGTCGGCCGCCAGGATCTTGAGCATGCCGGCGCCGAGCTGCGTGCCGGAGGCGTCGTCCCCGGCGTAGACCTTGATGCGCAGCGTCGTGGTATCGCTCCACACGTCGAAGCCGCGGTCGTCGCGAATGGTCTTGAAGCCGTACAAGTAGTAATGCTTGCCGTCGGCGGCGGTGAGCCGCATGGAATAGCGCATCTGCTTCGCGTTCACCTGGTCGGCGTCGTCGACGAACAGGTTGAAGTCCCCGTCGCTCACCGTCAGCGGCTGGGGTGAGAGCGCGGGAGCCGTGACGGTGCCGGTGATCTTGGCCGGGTGGAATTTGCTGGTGATGAACTGGTCGAGATCGTTGGCCGTCACCGTGACGGTGAAATCGAGCGGCTGATTGTCTTGCCGCCCCAGCGCTTCGGCTTTCTCGTAGTCCTCCTTCTCGCGCGTGGAGAAGAAGCCGCGCATGGTTTCGGTGAACTGCACACCGGTCGTGCCTGTGCCTGTCGTAGCGGTCATGGTCGTTCCTTTCGCAAGCGGGTTGGAGCCCGTGCCCGAGGTGGTTGCCGCGGAACCCGAGCTGCGTCCCTGGAAATAGTGCACTGCCCGGATCAGTACGCAGATGCCCACGGCGGCCGTCATCAGCGCGCCCAGCACCTTGACCGGCCCCGGCATGAATACGACCGCGCTCAGGAAGAAGCTCATGAAGACCAGCAGGCGAGCGAGGAAGCGCTCGACGGTCAGCCAGCGTGCCGGAGCCGGATCGGCCCAGGCCAGCACGATGTCGACCGCCCACCACACCGTGAGCACGAGGTTGGAGATGGCGATGGGGTGGCTGAAGCCCTTCCACATGCCGGCGAAGCCGCCGAACAGCGCGAACACCGTGTAGTAGAAGTGGACGAGGTAGGCGAGGTAGGCGAACGTGTAGAGCAGGTGGGCGTAGATGCGCCGCCGCGGCGACGGGTCGGGCAGGATGTACAGGCACAGCGCCGGCGTGGCGAGTGCGAGCGATGCCCAGACGGAGTAGGCGATGCGTCCCTTGAGCATGTTCTGGTGCACTTCGGGCACCAGCAGCGCCAGGATCACCAGCAGCCCGAACGGCACGAAGGTATTCGCGAACTGCGAGAACGTGAAGCCGGGCGAGGATGGCGGGTGCGGGGCTGCGGTGTTCGACGACATGGCTTACTCCCGTGCGCGTTTCACAGCGTCTTCAGATATTCCAGCAGGTCGGTCAGCGCGCCCATCTTCTTCGCGTGCTCCGGGTTGCTTCGGTTCCAGCCCCCGTCGGGGTAGGGCCACGGATAGTCGTGGCCGCGGTTGGAATTGCCGCGCACCGTCGCGTCGTAGCGGAAGTAGCGCCGGCCGTCGGGCTTGTCCGGCACGACCAGGCCGACGCGCTCCACGTCGTACACGTTGTTGCCGCGGTAGAACACGTCGCGGCGCCGCTCGAGGTTGATGAGCTCGGCCAGCGTCGGTACGCTGGCGTTGTGCAGGTAGGGTGCGCGCGAGAACAGGCCCTCCAGCGGATGGCTGATGTAGCCCGCCACCGAAGGATAGCCCGGTGCTCCGGGCGGCAACGGCCGCAGGTCGTTCCGATCGAAATGGAACGGGTTGCCCTCCGGGAAATGCGCATAGACCTTGTCGGCCAGCTCGTCGGCGTGCCGGTAGCGGACGCGCTCGGGATCGGTCCCGATGGCCTCGGGCTTGAACACCACGCCCAGGTCCTTGCCGCGCTTCCACTCCTCGGACGTCGCGCCCGGAGCGCCATGGCAGCCCGCGCAATAGGCGTTGTAGACCTCGCGGCCGCGCGCGACGCGCGCCGGGTCCGGCTTGATGCCGAAGGTCTTCTCGAAGCTCGGCCCGGCGAGCGTCATCGTGTAGTCGGTCGCGCGGATGATGTTGTCGCGGATCTCGGGCAGCGCCATGTTGTCCACCGTCGCGCCCGAGGACATGGCGGCCATCGCGCTGCGCGCGTGGAAGTCGTGGATGCCGCCGTCGAACTGGCCCCACTCGCGCCGGCTCTCCCAGTAGACGCAGGGAATCTTGGAGTAGCCCCAGTCGGCGGCCGCGGGCCGGTCGAGGATCAGGCGCACCAGGTTGCGGAACGGCTGCGTGCGGCTCGGACCGAGCGGCATGCTGTCCGGATCGCGCAGCTCGGCACCCGAATACGGGCTGTCGTACTTGGGGAGGTTGCCCGCGAACTGCGCGCGCGACTGCTGCAGCCAGGCGCGAGCCATCAGTTGCTCGGCGAGCGGCAGCCTGGTCTTGAACTTGGCCGCGTAGGCCTGGAAGATCTTCGCCGGCGTCATGCGCTCCTCGTCGAGCAGCACGGTGCGCAGGCCGTCGACCCAGGCGAGGAAGTTGATCGAGTTGTTGCCCGCGCCGTAGACCACGACCGCCGCCGTGTCCGAAGTGCGGATCGCGGTCGAATGGCACGCGGCGCAGCCCACGCCCACGAAAACTACCGGCGAGGGTGAGCCGGACTTCGGCCGGTAGTTGGAGACCGTGAAGCCGACCGGCAGGTCGGGATCGCCGCCGTCTCCGGCCGGGCGTCGCGTGAAGCCGAACTGCTCGATCCAGTCGCCGGCATCCTTGCCGCCGGGCTGGAACTGATCCGGGAACATGTCGGGCAGGACCTTGAGGACCGCCAGCGGAATCAGCTCGGTGCCGGGCGTTCCATCGATGAACGCCGTGCGCTGGTCGTTGGATCTCGGTGGAACCCAGCCCGCTTCCGCCCACAGCAACCACGCCGTGCCGGCCATCAGCAACAGCGTCAGACAGACCGCCGCGACCTGGCCGCGGTGCTGCCAGCGCTGCCAGAAGCCCGGCCGCGGCGGGGCAGCCGACAGGGGCGAGCCCTCCACCCAGGGCTCGGGAACGCGGCGGATCGGCCTGCCGTTGTACAGCAGGTTGAAGAGCAAGCGCCCGAGGACGCCGGTCTTGCGCTCGAGCTGCGCGAACAACTCGTCGCGCGTATCGTAGATGCCGGCATCGGTGGCGAGCGGCGAGAGGTCGAGGTCGGGCCGGCCGCAGTCCTTGCACTTGCCCAGGAAATCGACCGGCTGATCCCGTACCGCGGAAAAGACCGACTCGCCGGCGTTGCTGAAAGCCTTCTTCGCGCGCGCGGCCAGCTTCGCGATGGGCTCGTAGAGCTCGTCGAAATCGACCCACTTGCCGCCGATCCGGAACTGCGGCCACGTATACAGAATCACTTCCGGCAGCCCGAGCTTGAGCAGCGGCAAGCGGTGGAACCAGAGGCGCTTGTTCGTCCACAGCGCCCGCACCCGGGTGGCGATGCCGACGGCGCGGGCCAGCGCTTCGAGCGCAGCCATGCGCTGCATGCAGGAGCCCTTGTTCTCCCGCAGGGTCACCGAGGCCGGCTGATCGTCGTTGATCGCATACACCGTCTGCATATTCGCATCGGACAGGCGCTGATGCGCGGCCTGCAGGTAGTCGCGGTCGTCGGGATGCGCCGCGCGGAGCACGGTGGCCAGGGTCTGGACCTCGGGCGACCCGTAGTCCAGGATCGGCGTCGCGGCCAGGTTGTTCGGGTTTACATCGGATCCCGCCGTACCGCCCCCGGTGGACCCGGCGGGCGTGGAAGTCACGTTTTCCATTCGGTTACCCGGTAGCCTGCGGTCTGCAGCGCACACATTACACTGCGCGAGGGGAAAATAGAATCGGTGTCGCGAGGCGGTGGCTCAACTGTCGACGGTGGTCTGCTTGCGACTACCCAAGTTCTCGGCCCCATGTCCTGAGCGTTGCACCTGTCGCCGGCCGGCGCCGCGTCGCGCTCGTCGATCAGGGTTCAGCTTAGGCCTCCCGCTGCAAGGGATCCTCCTCCTTTCGTCTGGGCGCAAGCCCCGGCCGCTCCGGTTCGCCGACAGGATGGAGCACGCGCGAGCGCCCCGGCATCTGCGGAAAGTCATAGGGACATGCCTGTGGGCGTTGCACCTTCGGTCTATACCGCTTCCAGCGCAGATGGTCTCTACTGCAAGGCCAAGCCGCGCCGTGCCTGCATCGAGGTGCGCAGACCCTACGCTGACAGCCAGGAGCAAGCCGCATGACGATCGAACCGGGACGTGGAATGGTGGCGCGGCTCAAGCGCGCCCTCTCGACGATCGACTGGACCCGCGTGAGAGAGGTGGCCAAGGATGGCCTCGAGCTCGCCCCCAAGCTGGCAGCGCCGGCCGCGGTGATCGTGGCCGCGCTGCTGGCGCAGAGCTTCCAGAGCTCGATGACAGTGTCGCAAATGCTGTCCCAGCGCGAGCAGTCCGACACGCAGATTCGCGCCGAGATGTTCAAGGCCATCACCGAGCGGTTGCTCGAGAGCCACGGCAACGAAGCGCCCGAGCGCAAGGCGGTCTTCACGGAACTGCTGGCGCTCAACTTCCACGAGCACATCGAGTTGAAGCCGCTGCTGGTCGAGGTGGACAACGCTCTGCTCGAGAAGCGCAAACAGGCGGGCCTCACCAAACAGCAGATTGCCGTCGTCGACGGGCAGCGTGAGGAGATGCGGTCCGTGGCGCGCCGCGTGCGGGCACGCCAGACGGCGCTGCTGGAACGTGCGGCTCCGCCTGAGCGCACCTGGGGTGCGTGGGCACCATGGGCACGCGCCGCCGAGGCCGAGCGCAAGTTCCAGGACGGCGACCTGCGCTTCATCGGCGTGCGCTTCTCCGGCGCGCGCGCACCCGAGTTCAGCGGGGCGGCGGATGCCCCCCCGCCGCCCCTCGGCGTCGTGGCTTGCGACGTGCCCAAGGAAGAAGGGTACAACGTCTGCGCCCTCGAGCCGGTCATCGAGAATACGCCCGACGACAAGGGGGCGATCGCCGTCTCGCTCACCGGTGCGGACTGGGACCGCCAGACCTTCACCGTGCTGGTCAAGCGCAGCGCACGCTTCGACCCGACCAAACTCCCGCCGGCCGACGGGAGTGCGGCGGGCGAGCCGGCGCCCCCCTGCGGCACCGACCAGAAAGACCGGAGCCAGTCGGCACGCGACAGCACGGCGGGTTCGTCGGTGCTCGAGTTCCAGACCAGCTGGTTCGACTTTCCGTTGACCGATAACACCCTGCTCTCCACCGGTTCGCGCTACGCGATCTACGTCGACCAGGTCTGCTACGACCGGAACCGGGGAGTGAAGGCGGTCAAGCTGGGGTTGCTCTGGTTTCCACGGGACTACTTTCCCGCACGCGAGCGTCCCACCAACTACCGGCAACTGCGGGAGAAGCTGAGGCTTCCCTCGGTGCGGGAGTAAAGCCGGGATCGACGCAGCGCCAAGTCCCGTACCAGGCGCGTGCACCGCTCGCACGCGAATGGATCGTCTCAACCGTGAAAGGAGAAACGCATGAAGAAGCTGACCTGCCTCATCGTCCTGGTGTGCGCGACCTGGGTTTCCATCGCCGCCCACGCCAACTGCATCTACCAGGGCCGCAGCTACGCGACCGGCACCAAGATCGCCAGCCTGACTTGTCAGGCTGACGGAAGCTGGCGTTAAGCCTGATTCAAGATTCCGAAGCGCTTCGCCCGCGCGCAAGCGCGCGGGCACGGTTTTGCGCCGTTCGCGAGAAACGAGCTGCGACGGCAGCAGCGAGGCTAAGCCCGACATAGACCTCGCACCGGGAGGGTTGCGTTGTGGCCAGCGGTCTGTCATAACTGTCGAACCAGGCCCGGCCATAGTGCCGGGATTGCGGCACTGCCACCTCATCGACCGCTGAGATCCGCCCATGGCAAACGGCTACCGCCCCGCAACGCAACTCGATGTCGAGGTCATCGCCCCCGCGCCGATGACCAACTGGTTCGCGCCCGGGCAACTGGTGCGAACCGGGATCAAAGCGCTGCTCGGAACAGTTTTCGGCGCCTACCTCGATCGCCGAGAGCTGGAGGCCGCCCTGCTGCACGGGGGGTTCGCGGCCGAGGCGCAGCGGCTCGACTACTCCCAGCGCGAGGAGCTCTGGATCGACTACGTCGCCGACCTCGGCGACGGCTGGGATTCGACCTATACGATCGCCTACCTGCTGGGCCGGGAGCGGCTGACCCTCGGTGGCATCGATACACCGCGCGGCGAGCTTCTGGTCATGGGCGGGGACGAAGTCTATCCGACCGCGACCGTCGACGACTATCAGGCCAAGCTGCGCAACCCCTACTACAGCGCCCTGCCGTGGCTGGCCGAGGAACGGCGTCCGGATCTGTTCGCCGTTGCCGGCAACCACGACTGGTACGACGGCCTGGGCAGCTTTCTGAAGGTCTTCTGCCAGCAGCGCTCCATCGGTGCCTGGCAGACGCAGCAGATGCGCAGCTACTTCGCGTTGAAGCTGCCCCACCGCTGGTGGCTGTGGGCGGTCGACATCCAGCTCGAGACCGACATCGACAAGCCGCAGATCGACTACTTCGACTACTTCGCGCAGCAGCTCCAGCCCGGTGACCGTGTGATCCTGTGCACGCCGACCTCGAGCTGGACTACTGCCGGCGACGACGACGCCGGCGCGCTGAGCGAGGAGCGCTCGCACCAGAACGTGAGCTTCCTGGAAGACCGCGTCCGCAGACAGGGTGCCCAGGTCGCCATCAACCTGGCCGGCGACCTGCACCACTACTCGCACTACGTGCGGCAAGAGGGAGATCGGCACAAGTTCACCGCCGGCGGCGGTGGCGCCTATCTCCTCGGGACCCAGGAGTTGCCCGAGCGGCTGCGCCTGTATGAGGGCAGCCAGAGCAAGGACGACTACACCAGGACCGCCGCCTATCCGGACCCGGCTGCCTCGCGCAAGTTGCGGCTCGCAACCCTGGGGTTTTTCTGGCAGAACCTGGCCTTCTCGGCCTTTCTCGGCGCCTTCTACTTGTTTTACGGCTGGCTGCTGCAGAGCGCGAGCAAGGTGCCGAATCCGCATCTCGGCGGCCGTAGTCTCATGGAAGCCGTGTTCGACGCTCCGTTCACACCGGGTGCATTTTTCTGCACGGTGTTGCGCGATCTCTACTGGGTGCTGGCACACAGTCCGGGGACGGCGCTGTTCACGATCTTCACCGTGCTGAGCATGTATTTCTTCTGCGACCGGCAACCCGGGACCGCGGGAGCGGTCAAGCGCCTGGTGTTCGGCGGCGGTCACGGGCTGCTGCACGTGTTTCTCGCACTGCTCCTGTTCTGGGGCAGCGCGAAGATCAATCTGGGCCCGGTGCAGGAGTGGATCGGCCTGCTGCGCGCCGATTGGTTGGATCATCCGGGCCAGGTGGCGCTGTTCAGCCTGGAGATGCTCGCAGGCGGCCTCGTATTCGGCGGAACCCTGATGGGGGCCTATCTGGTCGTAGCCAACGCGCTCGCGCACCTGCACGGTGATTTCGTGTTCTCTGCCCAGCACAATCCCGACTACAAGAATTTTTTGCGCCTGCACCTGACGCGCGACAAGCTCACGGTGTATCCGGTGGGCGTGGAGAAGGTCCATCGGCGCTGGAAGCTGGGTGCGGCTGCGGTTGCGGCCGCACCGCCCGCCGGCGTTACCGGCAAGCCCTGGAGCTTTACCATACCGCGGGAAAGCACGCAGCCGTGGCTCGAGCCCGACGACGACCAGGGCCGGCCGTTTCTGATCGAGCCGCCGGTCGAGATCGTGACGCGGCCCTGATCAGGGCGCGCGCCGCGCATGTCATCGTGACCGGGAAGGGGCGGGTCGCGATCCAAGAGGCGTCATCCATAGAACGCAACGCAGCAGGGAGAGACATGACATGTTCGGATCCGGGGCTATCGACGTCGCGATCGGATTGACGTTCATCTTCGCGCTATTGAGTCTCATCTGCTCGTCACTGACCGAGAGCGTCTCGCAACTCCTGCGTTGGCGAGCGGAAACGCTGGAGATGGGCATCCGCAGCATGATTACCGACCCGGCTACGCGGGACGCGTTCTACAACCACCCGCTGATCAAGGCGCTGGGCAAGCAGGATGCGACCGGTCTCGCCGCCCATCCCGCCTATATGCCCAGTCGCCTGTTCGCGCTGGTCCTGCTCGATGTGGTCGCGCCGGTGCAGAGCGATCAGCAGGCGCCCGCCCAGGACCAGGCGGTGGCGGGTGAGATCCGCAAGGCGTTGCGCACGCTGACCGGCATCACCGACGCGGACCTGGCCGCCAAGCGCAAGAGCGTCGAGGTCTGGTTCGACGACGTCATGGACCGTGTGTCCGGGTGGTACAAGCGCAAGGCTCAGTGGGCGCTGCTGTTCTTTGCCCTGGTGGTGACTTGCCTCGCCAATGCGGACAGCATCCGGCTGGCCACGACCCTGTGGCAAAGCCCGGCGTTGCGGGCGGCGATGGCGGACGCTGCCGCCAGCTATTCGGCCGGGCCAGCGGCGGTGCAAAAGGAGGTGATGGACGAGCCGCGACGGCAGCTGGATGAGCTGATCAGCCAGGGGCTGCCGCTCGGCTGGGCCGGGGACAAAGTGCTCGACAGCCGCGAGCCGCGGCAGTGGCTGAGCAAGATCGCCGGCCTGCTGTTGACGGCGCTCGCGGCTTCGCTCGGCGCCCCGTTCTGGTTCGACTTGGTGAACAAGATGGTCAACATACGCGGCACGGGCAAGCCGCCGGGGCGTTCCGAGCCCACGCCGCTACCGGCGGATCAGCCGGACAGCAAGTAGCACGAGCGGCTGAGGGGCGAGGGGCAACGGGCTTCCACCTCATCTCCCTGTAAGCCTCGTCGCCGCCTTGCGGCCGGCTGCATGCCGGTAGCCGAACGGCGAGGAAGCGGCCATCATATGGGCCATCGTCCGTCGACCGCTCCAGCTGCCCCATGCGTGCATTCATCGTCCGGCCCTTCGGCACCAAGCAGGACATCGACTTCGACGCCGTCGAGCGCGACCTGATCGCGCCGGTGCTGGACGAGCTCGGCATCGCCGGGCGCACCACCGGCGAGATCGTGTCCCAGGGCAACATCCGCGAAGACATGTTCCGGCTGCTGCTCACCGCCGATCTGGTGATCGCGGACCTGTCCATCCACAACGCCAACGTCTTCTACGAGCTGGGCATCCGGCATGCGCTGCGGGAGAAATGGACCTTCCTGCTGCGGGCGCCGGTGGACGATGTCCCGTTCGACCTGCTGACCGACCGCTACTTGCGGTACGACCCGGCCAACCTCGCCGGAGCCCGGGCGGCACTCAGCTCCGCCATCCGCGCCAGCCTCGACGCAGCCGATCACGACAGCCCCGTCTTCCGGCTGCTGCCGGGCATGCGGCCACAGGACCCATCCACGTTCCTGGACGTGCCGCAGGAGTTTCGCGAAGCGGTCCTGAGAGCCCAGGCGATCAACTTGCCGGGCGACCTCGCGCTGCTGGCCTACGAAGCGCGCGGTTTCGAATGGGAGTTGCCGGCGTTGCGCCTGGTCGGCAACGCCCAGGTCGAAGAGCGCGATTTCGATGGCGCGCGCGTGACCTGGGAGGCGGTGCGGGCGCAGTACCCGGACGACGTCGAGGCGAACCTTCAGCTCGGGACGGTCTACCAGCGGCTCGCCAACCTGACCGAATCCGATCTCGCGCTGGCGCGCGTGACCGCGGGGACGGCGCGGCGCAAGACCGACCGCTCCGAGGCCTTTGCGCTCCAGGCCCGCAACGCCAAGACGCGCTGGGTGCAGGCGTGGCGCGCGGTCCCGGCCGAGCGGCGTCGTGCCGTCGCCTTGAGCTCGCCGTTCCTGAAAGAGGCCTACCGCCGTTACGAATCGGCCTTCAGCCAGGACCTGAACTACTTCTACCCCGGCGTCAACGCGCTGGGGCTGCTTACGGTGATGGTGGAGCTGGCGGGAGCGTTGCCCGACACCTGGGAGACGGTGTGCGACGACGACACGGATTCCAAGACCCAGCTCGAGCAATGCCGCCGGCGTCTCGCCTCGCTCACCGGAGCGGTGGATCTGTCTCTCAGGGCCGCGCGCGAGCGTGCCGAGCAGGACGGCGCGGAGAACCCGTGGCTGGACTTCGGCGTGGCGGACCTGGCAGCGTTGACCTCCACGCGTCCGGCGCGCGTGGCCACGGAGTACCGCAAGGCGCTGGCCGGCGGGCAGGAGTTCCTCGCCAACTCCGTGCGCACTCAGTTGCAGCTCCTGCTCGATCTGGGCATTCGAACCGACAACGTCAATGCGGCGCTGGCGGAGTTTCCGGCCGAGCGGCCGGCGCAGACCGAGGGTCGAGTGCTTGTCTTCACCGGCCACCGCATCGATGAGGACGGCCGTACCAAGCCCCGCTTCCCGAAGGAGATGGAGTCGGTGGCGCGCGACGCGATCCGCACCGCCGTGCAGGCGGAAATGGCGGGCACAGGCGGCGTCGCGCTCGGCGTGGCAGGCGGCGCGAGCGGAGGCGATATCCTGTTCCACGAAGTGTGCGCCGAGCTCGGCGTCCCGACTCAGCTCTATCTGGCGGTGCCGGCCGAGATATTCATTCCGCAGTCGGTGGCCCCCGCCGGCCCGGCTTGGGTGGAGCGCTTCAATGCTCTGGCCGCGAAGCTGTCCACGCGCACCATGCAACAGTCCGAAGACCTGCCCGGCTGGCTGGCGCCCAAGCCCCGCTATGGGCTGTGGCCACGCAACAATCTCTGGCAGCTGTACAACGCGCTGGACTATGGCGCGCGGCGGGTGACGGTGATCGCGCTGTGGGACCGCGGTCAAGGCGATGGGCCGGGCGGGACGCAGGACCTGGTGGATCAGGCGGGCAAGCGCGGTGCCAAGACCGTGATCCTGAATACGCGGCAGTTGTTCGGCCTGACCTGAAAGGAACAAGAACATGAACGAACAGGAATACATCGAGCAACGCCTGCAGAGCCAGATCGACTGGTACAGCGGCAGGGCGAAGCGCAACCAGCAGGGCTACCGCTGGCTGCGCGTACTGGAGGTCGTGCTGGCGAGCAGCATCCCGTTTTTCACCAGTCTGCTGAAGGAGATCTCGTGGATGGGCATCGTGATCAGCCTGATGAGCGTCTCCATCGCCATCCTCTCCGGGCTTCTGGCGCTGTACAAATTCCAGGAGAACTGGATCGAGTACCGCGGCACGGCCGAGTCCCTCAAGCACGAGAAGTTCATGTTCCTCACGCGCAGCGGGCCCTACAGCGTGGAGCAGCCGTTCCCTATCCTGGTGGAACGGGTCGAGGCCATTCTCGGCAAGGAGGGCGCCAGCTGGGCTGGCTACATGCGGACGTCTGCGGCGCCGGCGAGCCGCGACCAGGCGCCCGCCGCCCAGCACTGACATGCAGCGGCTTGCCGCAT
>JBGPMS010000011.1:0-31068 GCA_041487115.1 Gammaproteobacteria bacterium | reverse complement strand
GTAGTGCTGCTGTACCTGCTCAAGCCTTCGCCGCGCCGCTTGACGGTTGCCTCGACGCTGATCTGGCGTCGCGTTCTGCGCGAGCGCAAGCGCACGCCGGACCGCCTGCGCTGGTGGATCTCGCTGCTAATGGCGGCGGCGGTAGCACTGTCGGTTGCGCTTGCGCTCACGCGGCCCGAGGTGGCCGTGGTGGGCGGCAAGGCGCAGCGCGTGGCTCTGGTGCTGGATGATTCCATCACGCTCGGCACACTTACGTCGGACGGCAAGACGCGCTGGGACCACGCCTTGCAGCGGGCGCGCGGGGTGCTGCGCTCCGGCGGCGCCGGGAGCCGTTACCTGGTGGCCGATACGCAGCGGCTCATCGCCTCTCCGCGCTTCGAAGAGACGGACGCGGCGCTGGCCACCCTGGGTCGGCTGCACGTCGTCGCGGGCGGCGAGCCGGTGTTTCCGGACGTCGTGCGGCCCGGCGACGCGGAGGTGCGTCTAGTGTTCGTGACCGACGGCGTCTCAGCCATGTCGCCACCGCCGGGAGCAGAGACTCTATCGGTGTTTCAAGTAGCGGACAACGCGGGCATCACCGCCTTCGACGTGCGCGCGGTGCCGGGCGATCCGCGCCGCCATCAGGCCTTCGTCGAGGTGCTCAATGCCTCGCCGGGCACCAAGCAGGTCGAGTTGCAGGTGGCGGGCGCGGGCGGCCCTGCGCTCACCCGGATGCTGACGATCGCGGGGGGCGCAGCGGTGAGCGAGACCCTCGACGTCTCGGGCTTCGACGGCGGGCCTCTGCGGGCTTCCGTCAGCATGCAGTACGACGCGCTGCAGGTGGACGATGTGGCCTACTCGTTTGCGCCGGGAAAGAAATCGATCCGCGTGGGCTTGGTCACCACGGGGAACGCGTTTCTGGAGCGCTCGCTGCGACTGTTGCCGCGCGTGCAGGTCGTGGTCACGTCCCCCGCGGGATTCAGCGCCCGCAGCGGCGTCGACGCCTGGGTGTTCGACCGTTATGCGCCGAAGCACGCGCCGGGTGCGCCGGCGCTGCTGATCCGTCCGTCACGCGTCGACTGGTTGCCCGCCGCGGCAGGAGACCTGGGCGAAACCGCGGTGTCCGCCTGGGTTCGCGGGCATCCCGTGACCGACGGCCTGTCCCTGCGGGACGTGCTCGCGGGACATGCTCTGGCGATCCGCGCCGGCGCGGACTCGCAGGTGATCGCCACCGACGCCAGGGGCCGCCCGCTGATTCTGGCGTCTGTCTCCGGCCAGCGCTGGGTAGAGGTTGCTTTCGCGCTGGAAGACTCCAACCTGCCGTTGCAGGCTGGCTTTCCGGTGCTTCTGAGCAACGTGTTGAACTGGATGACGGGAGAGCCGCTTGCCATGCAGGCTGGCCTGGGCCTGGTGCAACTGCCGGTGGCAGGGGCGAAGGTACTCGATGTGCAGGGGCAGAAAGTTGCAACCCGCGAAGTGCCTGGAGCGACCCTCATCGAGGCGGAACAGCCCGGGTTCTACACCGCCATCGCACTGGATCGGCGCCTGCGCGTCGCTGTCAACGTTGCCGATCCCGCGGTCACGGCGGTCAACTCCGGCCGGCTCGCCGCCGAGCGCGCCGCGCCCGCGCCGCCGGCCAGCGCCGCCCGCTGGGCGGCCAATCCCTGGTCTGCGCTGCTGCTGATCGCCGCGCTGCTTCTGGTGCTGGAGTGGTGGACTTATAACTGGCGGATCACGGTGTGAAAGCACCCTTCACCCTTCACGCCCAGGCATGCTGACCTTCGACGCCCTCTGGCCGCTCGCACTGCTCGCATTCCTGCCGCCGATCTGGTGGCTGGGCCGGCGCTCGCGCACGAACCTGGGGCCGCGGCACCTGGCCGCGGCCACCGCGCTGCGGGCGCTGGCGTTCCTGCTCTTGCTGCTGGCGCTCATGCAGCCGGTATGGCATGCGGGGACGCGCGATATCTCGGTTGTCTATGCGCTGGACGTCTCGCGCAGTGTCGCGCCCGCATTCGTGCAGTCGGCGCTGGAATGGATCCGTAGCGCGAACCGAGAGCACGCGCCAACCTCGGCGCGCTACGTCGTGTTCGCCGAGCGGCCTGTGCTGGTCGACGACCTTGGCCAAGTGTCGAAAGTGGCCGTTACTTCCGACGTTGGCGCGGGTAACGCCGCGGTCCAGCAGGGCGCAACCAACATCGAGCTGGCGCTGGGCGAGGCGCTGCTCGCCTTCGATCCGGACCAGATCAAGCGCCTGGTGCTGTTCACGGACGGCAATGCGACGCAAGGCAACCTCTGGCGTGAACTGCCGCGTCTACAAGCTGCGCAGGTGCGCGTCTTCGCGTTTCCCGCCACCGCGCGAGCGCGCCATGATGCGTGGATAGAGTCGATCGAAGTGCCGACCGGGGTGCGGCGTGACGAGCCGGTCGCGGTGACCGTGCGTGTAGCGAGCCAGGGCGCTGCACGCGCGCTCGTGCGGCTCTCGACAGCTGGCGGCGAACTGGGGCACCAGACGGTCCATCTCGAGTCCGGCGTGCAGGACGTGGTCTTTCGCACCCGCCTGCGGCAGAGCGGGGCGGTGGATGTCGCCGCCGAGGTGAAGGCCGAGGGCGACACCCTGGCGGACAACGACCGGCTGCAGCAGACGGCCTGGGTTGCGCCGCGCGCTCGCGTGCTCTATGCCGAGGGCCAGACCGACAGCGCCAGCTACCTGCGCGATGCGTTGACCCACGAAGGGATCGAGGTCGAGGTCGTGGGCGGCGCGGATCTGCCACAGGACCCCGCTCAATTGTCCGCATACGACGCGGTGATCGTGAGCGACGTAGCGCGCAGCGCCCTGGACGACCAGCGCATGCAGGCGCTGGAGAGCTATGTGCGCGACCACGGCGGCGGCCTGTTGTACGCCGCCGGCGAAACCACGTACGGACAGTCGGGCTACTCGGGAAGCGTGCTCGAACGCGTGCTCCCGGTGGAGTTCAAGGCCCAGGAGAAGCGCAAGGATCTGGCCCTGGTGGTGTGCCTGGATCGCTCCTACAGCATGAAGGGACGGCAGATGGAGCTGGCCAAGGCGGCCACCCGCGCGGCCCTGGCATTGCTCGAGGAGCAGCATCAGTTCGGCGTCATCGCCTTCGACTCGCAGCCGCACGAGACCGTGCCGCTGCAGCAGGTGCGCAGCCGGCGCCGCGCCGAGGACCTGATCGACCGCATCCAGGCCAGCGGGCAGACCAACATCTACCCGGCTTTGGCCATCGCCTTCCGCTGGCTGCAGAACGCGGAGTCCAAGAGCCGCCATGTGATCCTGTTGTCCGACGGGGATACGACACCGGCGGACTTCGAGCGGTTGGTGAAGCGCATGGTGGAGGCGCACATCAGTGTGTCGACCGTCGCTATCGGGCGCGAAGCCGACCGCGAGCTGATGGCCAACATTGCGCGCTGGGGCAAGGGCCGCGCCTACTACGCCGAGGACCCGGCCAACGTTCCGCAGATCTTCATCGAAGACACGCAGAACGTGTCACGGGCGACGTTGATCGAGGAGCCGTTCCGGCCGCTGGTCAAGCACAAGATCGAAGCGCTGCGCGGCGTCGACTTCGCGCAAGCGCCCATGCTGCGCGGCTTCGCCAGCACCAAGGCACGCGACGCAGCAGAGGTGTTCCTCGAATCCGCGTCGGGCGCCCCGATCCTGGTTCGATGGCAGTACGGGCTCGGGCGCGCGGTGGTGTTCGCCTCCGACGTGAAGAACCGCTGGGCCGCAGACTGGCTGCAGTGGGACGGCTATGGCAAGTTCTGGGGGCAACTAGTGCGCGACGTGATGCGCCGCGACATCGGCGAAGAGCTGCGCTTCAGCGTGCAGCGCGACGGCAGCGACGCCCACATCAGGCTGGATGCCCTCACGCCAGCCGGTGCTTGGCAGAATCGCCTTGCGCCGGCCGTGCGGGTCGTGCGCCCTGGCGGTGCCGTTGACACCTTGCGCCTGCGCCAGACTGCGCCCGGCGCCTATGTCGGAAAAATCGGGCTGGGCACCGCCGGCGCCGAGCCCTTCGGCTTCGAATTGGAGCCCGGCGGTGGTATCACCCGCGACACTGCGCGCCGGGCCGGCATACGGCGCGTCTACTATCCGTTCCCCGACGAATACCGCAGCAGGGCGCCCGACACGGAGCTCTTGCGCAGTCTGGCCGAGCAGACCGGCGGAACGCTAGCGCCGACCACCGACGAGATCTTTGCAGCGGGCAACGACAAGGGACGCTCGCGGCGCATGTTGTGGCCGACGCTTGCGGCCGCCGCGCTCGTCGTCTATCTGCTCGATATCGCGGTGCGCCGCGCACCACGCATACGACGCTGGCTCGACGGCGCCTGAAGCGGATCGATCCGAGCACGTGATATCCGCGGTTTGCCTTGACGACGCGCGAGGTTGCAGAGTAGCTTCCTACGAATTCACAAAACGTACGATAACGAAAACAAGCCTATGGAGTACTGCGATTGAACTCTCTGCCCATCGTCGTGGTGGGATTTCTTCTGGGGATGCTGCACGCGACCGACGCGGACCATGTGATCGCCGTGAGCACCATCGTGGCGCAGCAGCGCCAGGTGAAGAGCGCGGCTTCGATCGGCGTGCTGTGGGGCCTTGGACACACGTTGACCGTGTTCCTGGTGGGCGGCGCGATCATCCTGTTCAGCCTGGTGATCCCGCCGCGCGTGGGACTGGGGATGGAGTTCTGCGTCGCGTTGATGCTGATCCTGCTCGGTGTGCTGACGCTGCGTGGCGTGAGTCGCTGGGTGCGCGAGAACATGTTCCCCGCGTCCGACGGCACCTTCCCCGGACACTTGCACGCGGCGTCACATCCGGGAGCGCACCTGCACACCCACGTGCACGGCGACTACGTGCACAGTCACGTGCACGGACACGGCAGGGAAAACCACGGGCACCAGGAGAGCGCCACGCCGCAGGCCTGGCTGGACCGCCGCCTCGGGGGGCTGCCCGCCTATCAGGCCCTGCGCCCGCTCGCCGTCGGCATCGTGCACGGCATGGCGGGATCGGCCTTCATCGCGCTGCTGATCCTGGCGCAGATCCGCGATCCGCTGCTGGGGCTCGTCTATCTCCTGCTGTTCGGCGTGGGCACCATCGGAGGGATGATGCTGATCACCACGGCCATCGCGCTGCCGTTCATCTACAGCTTGCAGCGCCTGCCTCATCTGAACATCTGGATGCGCCTCGCAGCGGGCATCATCAGCCTGGTATTCGGGCTCTATCTGGCCTACCAGATCGGCTACGTGGACGGGTTGTTCGGGGGCAGCCCGAACTGGTCGCCGGGTTAGTTTCCGCGGCACCACGCCGCAGGCCGTAGGACGTTTCTCTAAATCGTAATATATTCCTTACAATTCAAAGCCTTTATCGCAGCGCAGCGTTGACGGCGGGGTCAGGAAAGCTTAGATTTCGCCCGATGTCTGCACTCGTTGACGTACCTCGTCCCCCCTCTCGCTTCGGTCTGAAGCAAGTCGCCATCGGCTCGCTGCTCGTCGTGCTGGGTGCGGTTTCCGCGTTCGCCCTGATGCGGGAGACGCGCGCCCTGCGTCAGGAGCGCGCGCCGGTCGCCGCCACGGCGCAAGTCCCGGAGCGTCCCCCGCTGACCGCGGGGGAGGAAGCCTATGCGCAAGCGCTGTGGGATGTACACACGGGCGTGCGCACCGAGGCGGTACGCATGACGTTCGCGGGCCTGTCGTACAAGATGGGTGAGATCAAGCGTGCGGACGTGAAGACACGCGTTGCGCCGCTGACCGGCCGGTTCAGTCAGGCGCTCGCGCGCGTGGAGGCGCTGCGGCCGCCGGCATCGCTCGGGGCGGCCCACGCCAGCTATCTCCAGGCGCTGCGCCTGTATCGCGATTCCTCGGTGGAGATGGTGAGGCTCGCCGCGGACGGCAGTGACGACCATCTCCTCCGGGCCCAGGGCATGAGCGAGCAGGCATCGAACAAGCTGCTCGAAGTGAGCGAAGTGCTCTGGCCGGGCGAGTACAAACCGAACTAGACGGGCCTCCGCCGGCGGGAAGGCTGGCGGAGGAGAAGCAGATCGGGTTCAAGAGATCGAGTTGAGGAATAGCGGCCCGGAGCTCTCCTCCGGCCGCCGATTGGCAGCAACGTAGCAACTGGTACAACAACGCAACCTGTGGGGGGTAGAAATGAACAGAAAGGTAGCAGGTACCCTAGCGGTACTCGGCTTGGCGGCGGTTGCCTACGGCGGCGCGGCGCAAGCTCAATCGTGCTCGGTGTGGCTGGTGGAAAACAGCCGCTTCATGAACGTGCCGTTCGGCGCTTTCATGCCCGACCGCGCCTATGTGCCGGGCAGCACCAGCCCGTCGAACAACATCAACCTGATCGACATCCCGGTCAACGTCGGTGTGATCAAGTGCGGGAAGGAACTGATCCTATACGACAGCGGTTGGAACCAGACCGACTACCACAAGATGACCGGCACCGAGCACTGGTCGCCGCTGTCGAAGCAGATCGAGCAGATCGGCTTCAAGGCCGCGGACGTGTCGAAGATCATCGTCGGCCACGGCCACTGGGATCACGCGGGCTCTCTGGATGAGTTCCCCAATGCCGTTCTCTACATCCAGCGGGAAGAGTTGAAGGGCATCGAGTGGGCGCTCAACTATCCCAACCCACGCATCAGCGCCGTGAACGACTCGCCCGGCGGCTGCCAGCGTACCCCGGCGTGCGGTTATCCCGCCAAGACACTGGACTCCATCTATGGCAAGGTGCTGCGCGGCAAGGCGGTGATCGTCGACGGCGAAATGGAAGTCTTGCCCGGCGTGAAGATCCATCCTGCGTTCCGTGCGCACACAGCCGGCTCGCAGTTGCTGGAAGTTCCGAGCTCGATCGGCAAAATCGTCTTCGGCAGCGATGCGTACTCGTCCTGGGAAGGCATCCGCGATTGGCAGATCGCCAACCCGCAGCAGACCGACACCGTCCAGCAGTTTCTGGCCTATGAGCAGTGCTACAAGATCACCGGCGGGTACCAGAACTGCGTGTGCGCGCACGAGCCGCTGTCCTACACGGACAAGTATCCTCTGACCAAGAACTCGTGGATCGGGATGAACGGCGGCCGCCTGGCTGAAATCGCCCTGGCGCCCGGCGAGTCGTCCCGCAAGCCGAAGTAAGCACGCCTGTCTAGCTGTCTAAGCCAGCTGCGAGGAGTTGGGGAAACCCGACTCCTCGCCGCATTTTGAACACCCCGAAACGCTCCGCCGTGCCCGGTTGCCCCCGATTGCTGTTGCTGGCCCTGTTTGTTCTGGCTGCACCAGCGCAAGCCCACGATCCGAGTGCCTGGGGCGGGATGTACCGGTCGCGAGACCACGGCAGCACCTGGTTTTCCATCGACGGTGGCCTGTTCATCGGCGGCGGCATCTCGGTGGCCGTCAGCCCTACGGATCCGAACCACCTTCTGTACGCGACCGACACCCGCCTTTTGAGCTCCGCCAATGGCGGGCGCGATTGGAAGCAAGACGGCGGTGCCTTGGTCTTTGGGCCGACGCTGGCGGTTGCCTTCGACCCCGACGGCACGGGCGCGGTGGCATCGACGGCGGCCGGCGTGTTCTGGACCCGCGACGGTACGCAGTGGCAGGATAGCGGTGCGCCCGCTGGTGCGGCGCCGGCGCGCGCCATCGCATTCGGTGCAGCGCCGGGCCGCGCGTATCTTGCCGGCGCGCGCGGCCTCTACCTGAGCGATGACCATGGACGCACCTGGTTGCGTCCCGCTGAAGGTCTCCCCGAGGGTGCGATCACGGCTCTCCTGGTAGTGCCCGCGCCGCGCGAGCTCGTCCTCGTGGTTGCCGGTGCCGACATCTGGGCCAGCACGGACGGCGCGCAAAGCTGGCGCGCTGCCAGCGCGGGCCTGCCGCATGCCAAAATCCAAACCGTCGCGGCGGACCCGGCAAAGCCAGGAACCCTGTGGGCGGCGGGTGCCGATCGGCTGTTCTCCAGCGCGGACTCCGGCGTGACCTGGCAAGCGGTGGGGCAGCCCCTCGCCGAAAGTGGCATGTCCATTCGCGGCATTGCGGCTTCGGGCGACGGTCGCACTGTGGTGCTGACCACCCATCGTGGGGTGCAGCGGAGTCTGGACGGGGGCAGCAGTTGGAAACTGGTCGAGGGCAACCTGCCGGTCCATCTCGAAGCGGGCCCGTTGATCCGCGATCCGCACGATGCGGCGACCCTCTACGCCGGCTTCTCGCTCACGCCTTACGGCGAGGTATGGCGTCGAGCCGACGAGGGCAACAACCTGCTGAGCCAGATCGATCCCATCAGCCTCGCCGGCGGCGCGGCCTTCCTCGCCCTGGTGGTGGTGGGCGGGGTGCTCGCCGCGCGCTGGCTGACGCGCCTGCGCGGCGTCGACCGCGATCGTCAATCCGGAGAAACCGCAGGATGAATGCTGATTCGATTCCCCTTGCCACTGCAGCTTCGATCGGCTCGCGCGGCCCGCGATACGTCCGGTTCGGGGCCGCGCTTGTCGTGGTGGCGGCCGCTGCCGCGTGCGCGTGGTGGCTGCTGCGCCCGACGCCACCCAAGATCGTGGAATACAAGATGCTCGAGGAGCGGGACACCCCGACGGCGCTGGCCGTCGCTCCGGACGGCGCGGTCTGGTTCACCATCGACTTCTCCAGCGCGATAGGGCTGCTGCGCAACGGCAAGATCGAGCGGATCTCGAAGCAAAGCACCAACGTGGATGCGCTCGGCATCGGTGCCGACGCCGATGGCAACGCGTGGTTCGCCGATGCGCCGTCGGTGGCGATCCTGCGGATCTCGCCCGCGGGCGAAATCAAGTCGTTTCCCCTCGGAACCCCGATCGCCCGGCTCGGCAGAGTTGCGGTGGCGCCGGACGGCGCCGTCTGGTTCGCCGAGAGCAGCGCGTACAGCGTAACGCGCCTCAAGGATGGCGTGCTTACGCGCAACACGATCCAGTCGTTGCGCGGCGGGCCGTATGGCGTGGCGGTGGCGCGGGACGGCACAGCGTGGGCGACGCTGCAGGGGGGAAATCAACTGCTGCGCGTTTCTCCCAGCGCAGAGCTGACCGAGTACGAGATCCCGACGCGCGGCAGCTCGCCGACCGACGTCGCGGTGGATGCGCAGGGTGTGGTCTGGTTCGTCGAGTTCCGCGGCAACAAGATCGGCCGCTTCGAGAACGGAAAGTTCACCGAGTTTGCCGCGCCGGTGGAAGGGGCCGCGCTGTCCGGGATCGCCGTGACTCCCGATGGGTCGGTGTGGTTCGGCATGCTGCGCGCGCGCAGCCTGGGGCGCCTGTACGACGGCAAGTTCAAGACCTTCCAGCTGCCGCGCGAAGATGCCCGACCCTACAGCGTCGCAGCGGACGCCAAGGGCAACGTGTGGTACGCCGACATCCGCGGTTACGTGGGTATGCTCCCGGCGGATGCGGCGGCGCGCTGAGCGCGCTCAGCGCGAATCCCTGGGCGTCGTGTGCGAACCCAGCGGAGTTTGACGCCAACCGGCGTGCATGATCACGTGTCGCCGCTCGCACCGCGCGCGAGTGTCAAATCCACCCGGTTGCGTCCATCGACGTAGCTGTAGCGTGCAGCGCTGGATAGGGCGAGCGTCAGCAGCATGCCCAAGCCGCCTACCGGACGCAGCTCCAGTGGCGAAAAGACGTCCCCGTGGCGTGCGGCGGCCAGCGGGTCATACTGGGGCGCCGTATCCTGGTAAGTGAGCTCGACGTGACCGGCTTGCGCGCCGAGTATGACGTCGACTGGCGCATCGCAGTCACCGCCGTGCCCGTGATGCACGGTATTGGTAAACAATTCTTCCACAATCAGCGTCAACCGCAGGGCGTCGTCGCGGCACAATCCGGCGCGCAGTCCAAACTCCTGCAGCAGAGCGCGCACCTCGCTGAAGGCCCCGAGCCGCGCGCTGAACGTGCCGGACAGACGTATCATGACGCCGTCCCAACGTGGCTCGCCATGGCGCCCGCGGCTGTAGCACAATGACTCCCACAAGGCCCCGCCCGCGGGTCAAGGCACGGAGCTTGCGCCGTATCCAGGATTGTCATCCCAGGGAGGTCCGAATGAGCCGATTTCACACCGCCATATGCAGGACCGTTTCCGGCATTGCGCTTGCCCTGTTCGCCGCCGCGTCGACGCTGCCGGCCTTCGCGGCAGATGCCGGCCGCGTCAAGGTGTCCAAGGGAACGGTCAGCATCCAGCGCGACGGCAGACGGCTCCCGGCACCGGTGGGCGTCGCGATCCAGGCGCAGGACACGGTGGTGACCGGCGCCGACGGCACCGTAGGCATCACCTTCCAGGACAACAGCATGCTCTCGGCCGGCCCGAACAGCGTACTGACGATCGACAAGTACGTGTTCGACCGCACCACCGGCAAGGGCGAGTTCGACAGCAGCCTCAAGCGCGGCACGCTGGCCGCCGTGTCGGGGAAGATGGTCAAGCAATCGCCCGAAGCGATGAGAGTGAAGACACCCGCGGCGATCATGGGTGTGCGCGGCACCCAGTTCGTGGTGCGCGTCACCGAGCCCGCCGATTGACATGTCGTCAAGCGCTCGCAGCATCGCGCTGATCGCCCTCGTGCTGGCCGCGTGCGGGCAGGCACCCAAGTCGCCGCCGCCGGGCCGTGACGACCTGGTCGCAGTCTTGCCAGAGGAAGGAGGTAAGGTCGGCGCGGTGGTCGTCCACCACGCGGGCGGAGAAACGGTGCTCGACTCCGCGTATGCGGCAGCGCGGATTCGTGGCACGGGCAACGTAGAGAACGTCACCCTCGACCGGACGGAGGTGGAGAGGATCTTCGGTCCGGCGCTGTCCGCATTGCCGCCGTCACCGGTGTCGTTCATGCTCTACTTCCTGGAAGGTTCGGACGAGCTGACGCCGGAGTCGCGCCTGAACCTCAATCGCATCGCAGCCGAGCTCGCGACCCGGCCGGCACCGGATGTCGCGGTTATCGGTCACACCGACCTGGTGGGCAGCGACCAATACAACGACGCCCTGTCCACGCAGCGTGCCCGGCGGGTGCGCGACGAGCTGGTCCGCGCGCATGTCCCGTCCGAGGGGATCGAGGTGGCTGCGCGCGGCAAGCGCGAGCCGCTCTATCCCACGCCGGTGGGTGTGCCAGAGCCGCGCAACCGGCGGGTCGAAATCATCGTGCGCTGAGCGCGTTCGGCTGATCATCGCTCGGCACTCGCCCCGCCGTTCCATCTCACTACCATCACGGTCAGATCGTCCGATCGCTCCGCCTGTCCGACGAACGCTCTCACGTCGTCGTGCAACGCGGCGGCAATCGAAGCCACATCGCGCGTGGCCGAAATGGAGATCAGGAGCGCGGCGAGGCGATCCCGTCCGTACAGCCTGGCGTGAGCATCCATCGCTTCGGGCACGCCGTCGGTGACGAGCACCAGCGTCTCGCCCGGCCGCAGGTCGTAGCGGGCGGATACATAGCCAAATCCTTCCATCGCGCACAGCGGGGGGCCCGCAGCCCCCTCCAGCCTGGCCGGCGAGCCGCGCTCGGGCAGCAGCAGGACGGGGACATCGTGTCCGGCATTGGAGTATTCGACGCTGCCGCTACGCAGGTCGAGTATCGCGGCGAACAAGGTGACGAACAACATTCCCGGGTTGTCGCGCGCAAGCTCGGCGTCGACCTCTCGCATCATCTCGCCCGGTGCTGCCGCTGCGCCCCGCGCGGAAGCCCGCAGGGCGGCACTCTTGTACAGGGCCTTGGTCATCGCCATGAAGATGCTGGCCGGTAGCCCCTTGCCCGATACGTCGCCCACCAGGAAGAACAGCCGGTCGTTGTCCAGCTTGAAGAAGTCGTAAAGATCGCCGCCGACTTCGCGCGCTGGCTCCATCAACGCGTGCAAGCTGAAGCGCGCGTCCCGGTAGAAGTCGGCCGATGCCGGCGGCAGCATGCCAAGCTGGACGCGGCGCGCCGCCTCCAGCTCGCCGGTCAAGCGCGCGGCCGTCTCCCTTTCACTGGCCAGCGTGCGCGTGAGCTGTCGGCGCTGCAGGTCGGCATCGGCCAGCGTACCGGCAAGCAGCGCGCCGTAGACCAACGTCGCGCCGGCAGCGGCCAGCGCGACATCGAACAAGAGGTCTTGTGTACGGAATAGAAGAGAGCCGACGCCGAACAGCAACCCCATGATCACCGCATATAGCACCGCGCTGGCACGCGGGCGCAACGCGGGAACCAGCACGATCAGCAGTGCGCCGAACGCCACCAGCACCACGCGCTCGGCCTGCGCTGCCCATGCGGGCCGGCGCAACGGGTGGCCGTCGAACAGGTTCTCCAGCACCTGGGCGTGGATCTGCGTGCCCACCATGCGCTCGCCCAGAGGCGTGGCCTGGAAGTCGATCAGTCCGAGTCCGGTGAAGCCGAGCAGCACCAGCTTGTGCTCGAACTGCGCTGCCTCCACATGGCCGTCCAGCACGTCGGCGGCGGAGATGAAGCGTACGCCATTGCCGCGACTGAAATGAATCCACAGGCTGCCGTTGCGATCGGTGGGTATGGATAGGTCGCCGAAGCGCAGGGCCCGGACGCCGGCGGAGCCCACGTCGAGCCGGTAGCCGCTCTCATGTCCGGCCACGCGCAGCATCTCGATCGACAGCGCGGGCGCCAGCACCCCCTCCACGCTCGCTACCAACTGCACTTGCCGCACCACGCCATCGGGCGCGTCCACGCTCAGCAGGCCATGGCCTGTCGCCGCCGCATCGATCGGCTCGAGGCTGCGCAGGACGCCGGGGAAGTGACGAACATAGGCGGCCGCGTCCCCACCCGTCACGAGGAACGGCGGCGCGCGGGGTGGCGCGTCGCCCGTGCCGGTCTCCTCGAGTCCCGCCATGCCCAGCACAACCGGCAATCCTCGTATGGCGTCGGCCAGCGCCGCATCGCTGCTCGGCAGCCTCGACAGCTCCCGACGCAGGGCTGGACTGGTGCCGGAAAGCAGGGTCGCAAGCTGCTCTGGCGACAGCCGGTCGGGCTCGGGGAAAACGATGTCGACACCGATGGCGGCGGGCCGGCCGCGTCCGATCGCCTCCAGGAGCCGGGCCAGCAGGGTGCGCGGCCAGGGCCACTGGCCGTAGCGCTTCAAGCTGGCTTCGTCCACCGCCACGATGAGCGCTGGGGCGGAGCGCGGCACGCGCGGGGAGTTCCGCTGGTAGGTGTCGAACAACGCCAACCGCAAGCCGCTCAACACCCGCCCGTCGGGCTGCAGGGCCGCCAGCAGCAGCAGGAACACGAGCACCGTCACGCTGAGCGGCCGGCTCTGGCCGAAGGCCACCAGGCGCACCAGGCGCCGCTCACTCCAGGCCTTGCGGTCGGCCTCTGGGGCCTTGGGCATCGGCTCGTTCACAGGTCTATTTCCCGCCCGTCCCAGGCAGCCGAAACCTCTACCGCGTGGTCCGTCCGCGTGAGCTGCTCCAGCCGGATCGTCTCCTTCAGGATGGACTCGAGCTGCTCATCATCGAACGCGGGCTCGTGGTGGAAGAGGCACAGGTGCTTGACCCGCGCGAGCTGGGCGAGCTCCACCCCGACGACGTTGCTGGAATGGCCCCAGTCTTCTTTTACCGAGATGGCGTCGAGCAGCGAGTACATGGCGTCGAAGATGACCAGGTCGGCGTCGCGGAAGAAGGAGGTGAAGGCCGCCGTTGCCGCCTGGTCGTCGAGCTTGTGTTCCGAATCGGTGGAGTACACCACGCTTTTGCCATCCCGCTCGAAGCGGTAGCCGTAAGAGTCGCCGGAGTGGTTCTGGAGCATGGGCTTGACGCGCAGGCCGGCGATGTCATGCCAGATGCCGGGAGCCAGGTGGACGAACTCGATGGTCGCTCTCAACCGCGTGAAGTCGACGGGGAAGACCGGCGCCGACTGCTGCAGCCGGAAGGCCTGCTCCATGGTCTCGTGGCAGCCATGGATGCGGATGCGGGCACCCGCGGTGTAGGCCGGCACGAAAAACGGGAACCCCATGATGTGGTCCCAATGCAGGTGGGACATGAACACGTTGACCACCGGCGGCGCCACGCCCGAGTCCGCCATCACTTGATTGCCAAAGGTGCGTGCCCCGCTGCCCATGTCGCACACGACGAGCTCATCGCCGCCGGTAATCAGCTCGACGCACGGTGAGTTGCCGCCAAAGGTGTGGGTGGTGGAGAAATCCAGATCGCCGTCGAGATAAGCCTGGATCTTCGCGGCGGTGTCGATGCCGTGCGCGATCGCCCCCTCCAGCGCACGCGCGAGCTTGCGGCGGATATCGCGCGAGGTGAGGGCCGTCGGGAGCGAGCCGCGCGTTCCCCAGAAGCGTACGCGCATGGTTGACCGCCCGCTGCAGGCTAGGCGGCGTCGAGCGCCGGCAAGGCGCCGGGGGACACTTGCGCTACCGCTGCGCGCACCGTGTCGAAGATGGGGAAGACGAGATTGAAGCGGCTGATCTCGAAAATCTCTCTCACCACCGGACGCATGGCCGCCACCACCACGATGCCGCCCAGCGGCTTGATTTGCTTGGCAGCAATCAGGAAGCAGCGCAGGCCCGCACTGCTCACATACTCGAGCTCGGCCAGGTCGAACACCAGCCGCGCCCCCGAGGTCGTGCAGCGTTCCACATGGGGCTGGATGGCGTCGAGAAAGAGGTCGCAGTTGGTGTGGTCGATGCGTCCCGACGGGGACAGCACGAGCACGTCGCCGTACGCTCTGGTCTGGAGTTCCATTCTGCGTTCCCGCCGCGCCGGTTCCTGCGCGCCGCCGGTTCCGTTATTTCGCCGGGTGGCGACGGGCAGGCGAGCCGCGACAGTCTGTCGGCAATGTTGCGGTATTCTCAGCCATGGGCGAGGCGGCAGCAAGACGCCTGCGGCCCCACGCCTGTTCGGCGCCTGTCTGGAGGCGGCGCAAGGCTCAGGCCAGGCGGCTCAGCATGCGGCAGGCGTTGATGCTGAGCACCACACCGACCAGGACGATGAGCAGGGACGTGCCGACCTGCAGCCGTGCCGCCCAGGGCCCGGACAGCCAGTCGAGGATCTTGGGCCCTACCTTGGCTGCAATCACGCCCACGATCACCAGCACGGCCGCGAAACCCAGGCTGAACACCAGCACCGTGCCGAGGCCCAGCATCACCTTGCCCTGGGTGAGCAGGTTCAACAGGATGCCCAGCGCCACGGGGTCGGGCACCAGCCCGCCGGCCACACCCAGTCCGAGCAACAGCCACAGGCTGGGCCGCCTGCTTGTCACCAGGCTCAGGTCGTGGGTGTGGCGGAAGCCCCAACCGTGAGTGTGGTAGCTGGATTCCGCCGCATGGTCGTGGCCGTGCGCGTCATCGTGCGCGTGATCGTGTGGATGCTCGTGGTCGTGCGGATGGGCATGGTCATCGCCGTGCGAGTGAGCGTGGACGTGGCCCGGTTCTAGGGGACGATAGTGCACGCGCCCTGCAGCGCTGGGCGTGCCGTGACTCGACCCATCGCCTGCCAACGACGGCACGAGCCCCGCCTGCGTCAGCAGAGCGCGTTGTGTCCACAGGGTCCAGGCACCGATGACGATGATCAGCAGGCCCGTGGCGAGCGCCATCCACGCTTCCAGACGTTGCGGCACGAAGCCCGGCAGACCGAGGGACGCGAGCAAGCCGACCAGGACGATCCCACTGGTGTGGGACAGGGTGACGAAGATCCCCAGTACCCAGGCGTCGACCGGTTTGCCGCGCGCCCCCACGATATAGGCCGCGGCAATAGTCTTGCCGTGGCCGGGCGTAGCGGCATGCACGGCGCCGTACCAGAAGCTGGTGGCGAGGTAAAGGAAGGCTTCACCCATGGCGACAGGGGGAGTCGGGATCGTATTGCTGGTGGGTTGGCGGCGAGGATAGAGAGCCACGCCGCGCAGGTCAAGGCGGAAGAAGGGGCTGGGGATGAGGGACTAGGGGCTAGGCATCAGCGCGGTGGCGCGGGCGTATCCGTCAATGCAGCAGAAAAAAACTCGCAACGCTTGCATCAGGAGACTTGGCACGGAGCTTCGGTTCCCTAGTCCCTGGCCTCTAGTCCCTTACCCTCGGCAAAGAACTGAAACCGGTTCTTGCCGCTCTCCTTGGCGTGATACATCGCGGAGTCGGCGTTGCGCAGGAGCGTGTCGGCGTCGGGTCCATCCTGCGGATAGATGCTGATCCCCACCGTCTGCGTGATAGTGACGTCATGGTTGTCGATGCGGCAGGCTTGCCCCAACACGCCGAGGATCTTGCGGGCCACTGCCGCCGCGTCCAGCGGCTCGCGCAGTTCCGGCAGCACCACCACGAACTCGTCGCCGCCCAGGCGGGAGACGGTATCGATCTCGCGTACGCAGCTGCGCGTGCGCTCCGCGATCTCGCGCAACAACTCGTCGCCCACGTGGTGGCCGTAGGAATCGTTGATCGCTTTGAAGTGGTCGAGATCGAAGAACAGCACGCCGACCAGTGTGCGGTTGCGCTGGGCCGCGGCGATGGCGTGCTCGAGGCGGTCGCGCAGCAGCAAGCGGTTGGGGAGTCCGGTGAGCGAGTCGGAATAGGCCAGGCTGTAGATGCGGCTCTCCCAGGACTTGCGGTCGGTGATGTCGCGCACGATGGCGGTGAATTTGTTCGGCCCCGGGCTCATTGCGATCTCCGACACCGCCAGCTCGAGCGGGAAGATCGACCCGTCCTTGCGCCGCCCGGTGACCTCCCGGTGGCTGCCCAGCAGCCGTTGCATCCAGCCGGCAACGCCCACGCCCTGCTCTTCGTAGCCCAGCTCGACGGTGATCTGCTGCAGGTGCAGGGCACGAACCTCCTGCGCGCTGTAGCCGAACATCTGCTGCGCCTGCCGGTTGAAGCGCTCGATGCCGCCGGTTGCGGACAGCACGATCATGCCCTCCGCAGCGTTGTCCAGAATGGAGTCGAGCTGCCGCTCGCTCTCGCGCAGGGCATCCTCGACTTGGCGGCGGCTGGTGATGTCCTGCAGCGTGCCATGGACGTGGCTCACCCGGCCGTCCTCGCGCTGGGTTTCGCCGATCACGCGCACCCATATCCGGCGTCCCCGTGCTGTGATCAGCGGCAGTTCGAGATCGAACGGCTCCCCCGGATCCATGGCACGGCGCATGGCGTTGTCGATCGCCGGTACGGCCTCCGCGGCATAGAAGCCGATGCTGCTGTCCACGCTCGGCACGTACTTGCCCGGACTGAGGTCGTGAATACGGTACGTCTCGTCGGTCCAGAATACGCGCCCGGTTCGGCAGTCCAATTCCCAGCCGCCGACGTGGCCGATGGCCTGGGTGCGCTCCATCAGCAGCTCGAGCCGCTTCTGCGGCCCCACGTCGCGGGCCACCGCGGCAACCCCTACGATGCGTCCCGCTTCGCCGCGCAGCGCGGCAACGCTCACCGACACCAGCACGGTGCCTCCGTCCTTGCGCCGGCCGGCGGCTTCGAAGGGCGGGATGCGCTCGCCGCGCGCCAGGCGCGAGCAGCGCTCGCGCACCTGCTCCGGAGACTCTCCCGGGACGAGCAGGCGGTAGCTGCGTCCGATCACCTCTGATGCGCCGAACCCGAAGATCTCTTCGGCGCCCTGGTTCCAGGACAGGATGGTGCCTTCCAGGTTGTGGCTGATGATCGCGTCGTGGGACGACTCGACCACGGCCGCGAGCAGACCGCGGGCCGAGTCGATGTGGATGCGCTCGGTGATGTCGCGCCCGATGGAAGCGACACCCATGACCTTGCCGTCCGCGTCGCGCAGCGGCGCTACGGTGAGGGCTACGTGCACCTCGCGCCCGTCCTTGTGCCGGCACACGGTTTCGAGGTTGGATATGGTGCGTCCGGCCCGAACCAGCTCGGTGACACGCGCGTTCTCGTCCCGGCGCTCTTCGGGGATGAGCACGAGGTGACTGACGCCCACCATCTCGGTCGCGGTGTAGCCGAGGATGCGTTCGGCGCCGCGGTTCCACGACAGGACCGTGCCGTCCAGGGCGCGGCTCACGATCGAGTCGGCCGAGGAGTCGAGGAACGACGCCAGCATCTGGCTGGTCTGCTCTGCACGCTTGCGCGTCGAGACGTCCTGGCACGTCCCCATCATGCGCAACGGGCCGCCGCTGCGGTCCCGCATCACGACCCGTCCGCGTGCCGCAACCCACAGCCACTCTCCGTCACGCCGGCGCAACCGGAACTCCACGTCACAGAACTCGCATCGCTCATCCAGGTGACAGGCGATGCGCTCGGCTACCAGCGCCGCGTCGTCCGGATGGATCAACCCATCCCACAGGCGCGAGGCGGACGCCAACTCACCGGGCGCGTAACCCAGCAGCCGGTTGAAGGCGTCGTCATAGTGCACCCGTAAGGCTGGAATGTCCCAGTCCCACAGGCTCAAGTCGGCCGATTCCAGGGCCAGCTTCAAGCGTTGGTGCCCCTCGACGACCAGGCGCTCCTGCAGTTTCTGGTGCAGAATGTCGCGCGCCACGCAGGACACGGCGGTGACTTGTCCGGCCTCGTCGCGCATGGGCGAGCAGGTGACCGTCACCTGCAGCATCGTGCCGTTGCGGTGGCGGCGCACCGTTTCGTGGTTGAGGACTTTCTCTCCTGCGATCACGCGCCGAGTAATCTCCTCCCAGTCGCCGTTGCCCGGCGCCACGAGCAGCGCGAGCCCCTTGCCCACGATCTCCTCGGCAGAAAAGCCGAGCATGGCCTCGGCGCCCGGGTTCCACGTGAGAACCGTGCCGTCCAGCGACCAGCTCATGATGGCGTCGTCGGTGGAGCCGACGATGGCGGAAAGCAGCCGCAAGCGCTGTTCCTGCTTCCTCCTTTCCGTCACGTCCCGCCCGATGCCGCGGTAGCCCTTGAACCGGCCGGCCTGGTCGAACACGGGCTCACCGCTGATCGTCATGTCGTACTCGTGCCCGTCGGGATCGCGCACCCGGTACTCGATGTCCTTGAACGGCTTACGTTCGGCCAGCACGCGTACGTGCTCCTCGCGTTGCTGGTCCGACGGCCAGATGATGGGCAGATCGAAGCGCGTGCAGCCGATCACCGTATTGGGGATCACGTCCCGATTCTCAGCCCATTCGCCCGAGTGGTAGGTGAAGCGCAGGTCCTGGTCCTGCTCCCAGCACCAGTCGTAGGACAGGCTCGCGAGCGCACGCAGGCGCTCGTGGCTTTCGGCCAGCTTGCGCTCGGCCTCCTTGTGCGCCCGGATATCGCGCACGATGCTGGAGATGCCGACGATCGCCCCGCAGGTGTTGCGCAGCGGTGCTACGCTCGCCGCAACGTCGATGCGCTCGCCGCTCTTGTGCAGCCGCACTGCCTCGCGGCTGTCGACCTGCTCACCCGCCATGATGCGCGGGCGGATCGAAGCCTTCTCCTGTTCGGCGATCTCGGGTGGCAGCAGCGGGTCGATCGAGCGCCCGACCATCTCTGCCGCGCTGTAGCCGAACAGCCGCTCGGCGGCCTGATTCCAGCTGAGCACGGTGCCATCCACCGTGGTGCTGACGATCGCGTCGTAGGAGTTCTCGACGATGGAGGCCAGCCGCTGCTGCATCAGCGCTTCGCGCTTGCGCCGCGTCACGTCCTGCACGATGACGAAGCGCGCGCGGCGGCCGCGGAAGTCGAGGTCGTAGCCGCTCGCCTCGACCTCGCGAATCTCACCTGTCTTGGTGCGGTGGCGCCATCCGCCCGAGCTGGAGAACGCTCCCTGCCGCGGCAGGTTGAGCAGGCGTCGGACGCCTCCGCGCTCGTCGTGGGCGAGCAGGCTCAGCAGTCCCTGATTCAGCAGCTCTTCGGGCTGGTAGCCGGTCAGAGCCGCCATGCAATGATTGGCGGCGAGCAGCTTGAAATCGCTGCCTGGTTTGCCAGCGAAGCTGCGACCGGAGTGCAGCGCTTCGCTGCCCGTGTCGTAGACGAATGCGGGGATGCCGCTGTTGTCCAAAACCTGCAGCGCCTGGTAGCAGACGAAGTCCAGCTCCAGCGGACTGGGTCGGGATAGCGCGAGGTCACCCGCTGCGCGCTCGTCCAGCCGACACTCCAGCGTGCGGACAAGTTCGAGCAGCTCGCTTTTCGTCAGCTTATCTAGGCCCTGCATGGGTATCTTTATGTGCACTGCGTCAGAGCTGGAACGTTTCAAGGGTGTCATCTGGAGCCGACAATTATAAGAGCATTACCTAGAGCGGCCATAAGTTGGTTGTTCAATCTACATAAGTAAATGACTTAACGTCGTATTTACACTCCTAAATTAACACTTACGCAGCCTTCTCAGCGGCCGGCTGGGGGCGGAGCGGCAAGCAGAATCTCCCCCGAAGCGGACCGGCGTGCCGGTCGCCGACGACGCGCCAACCGGCACGAGGCAAGAGCCCGTCATTGACGGCCCGGGCGGGATCGCAGTCGGCAGCGAGCGCGGTGCTCCGCGTGGCCTTCCCGTCGTCGTTCGGCGGCAGGTCCTGGGTGGCCGGTGAAGGGTGCTGCAGTTGGTACTAAGGGAGCGCGTAGCTCCCTGTCGGCCGGTGTCGCCTTACCGGGCTTTGAGGGCGTCGCGGATCTCACGCAGCAGCACTACGTCCTCGGGTGGGGCGGCAGGGGCGGCGGGCGCCTCCTTCTTGAGCTTGTTCATCTGCTTGACCATCAGAAAGATGATGAACGCCAGAATGATGAAGTTGATCAGGATAGTGATGAAGTTGCCGTACGCGAACACCGGCACGCCGGCCTTTTTGAGCGCGTCCAGAGTCTGCGGTGTGCCCGGCGGTATGTCGGACAGCGTAATGAAGAGGTTGGTGAAGTCCACTTTGCCCAGGATTCGGCCGATGATGGGCATGACGAGATCGTTGACCACCGAGTCCACGATTTTGCCGAAGGCCGCGCCGATGATCACACCGACGGCCAGGTCCATCACGTTTCCCTTGACCGCGAACTCTTTGAACTCCGATATGAAGCTCATCGCTATTGTCTCCCGCGTGCAGTTGGGTTTTGACAGGCGCTTCGCGCGACGGCGATGGTCCACCTGCGTGCGGTGCGCTTCTCGCCCGGCTCTTCTGCAACTAGCCGGGATTGCTCAATGGGCGCGAGATTATGGCACGGCCCGTTGCTAGCGGCACCGGGCGGAGAACGCTCGTGACCGGCGTCCGATCAGATCCGCCTCGCCTCGACGAAGTGCTTGCGCCAGTAGGCCGCATCCAGGCCGTCGACCCGCACCTTGCCGCTAGTCGAAGGCGCGTGGACGAAGCGCCCGTCACCGAGGTAGAGGCCGACGTGCGAGGACTTCTTGCCTTCCTGATCGAAGAACACCAGGTCACCGCGCCGCAGGCCGCTCTGGCTCACGAGTTGGCCCTCGCGGCGCTGGCTGTAGGTGTCGCGTGGCAGCTTGACGCCGGCCTTGCCGTAGCTGTATTGCACCAGGCCGCTGCAGTCGAAACCCGCCGGCGTGCCGCCGCTGTAGCGGTAGGGCTTCCCGACCATTTGGAGCGCGTGGTCGGCGGCACGGCTCGCGACAGCGTCGGATACAACGCTCAACCGCGACGCCGGAGGCGCAGAAGCGCAGGCGGCCAGTAGCAGCGCTGCGAGCGGAGCGAGATACTTCGATGTGGACATCGTGAACTGCCGCATATGCTGCCGGATCGGCAGCAAAAAACAAGCCCGCAACCGCAGCGAAGCGCTTACAACCGAGGCGAAGCGACGCACCTCATGAACAGAGCACTGACCAGACTCATCCCGATCCTGCTGGCCGCGGGCCTGGCCGGGAGCGGGACCGAACCCTCCGCCGGCGCTCCCCCGGTCGGACTCGACGGCAAGGTGCCAACGCTCGCCCCGCTGCTGGAGCAGGTTACCCCGGCGGTGGTGAACATCGCGGTGCTGTCGCGCTCGCCCGAGCAGGACAACCCGATGCTGCAGGACCCCTTCTTCCGCCGCTTCTTCGGGCTGCCCGAGGAGTCACGCCCGCAGATTTCCGCGGGCTCGGGCGTGATCGTTGACGCCAGGAACGGCTATGTGCTCAGCAACCACCACGTGGTGAAGGATGCCCAGCAGATCGTGGTGACGCTCAAGGATGGGCGGCGGCTGCAAGCCAAGCTGGTGGGCAGCGATGCCGGTACCGACATCGCGCTGCTCAAGGTTGAGCCCGAGAATCTCAAGGCGTTGTCCTTCGGCGACTCCGATGCCCTGCGGGTGGGCGATTACGTGCTGGCCATCGGCAACCCGTTCGGGCTGGGCCAGACCGTGACTTCCGGCATCGTCAGCGCGCTCGGTCGTGCCGGGCTGAACATCGAAGGCTACGAGGACTTTATCCAGACCGATGCCTCCATCAACCCGGGCAACTCGGGCGGTGCGCTGGTGAGCCTGAGAGGGGAGCTGATCGGCATCAACACCGCCATCATCGGACCGTCCGGCGGCAACGTGGGCATCGGCTTCGCCGTGCCGAGCAACATGGTGCGCGCAGTGATGAACCAGATCGTCAAGTACGGCGAGGTGCGGCGCGGGCGCATCGGGCTCACCACCCAGGATGTCTCGCCCGAACTGGCCAAGACGCTCGGCGCGCGGTCCAGCCAGGGGGCGGCGGTGGTCGAAGTGGCCAAGGGCGCGCCGGCGGACAAGGCCGGGCTGCGCGTGGGGGACGTGATCGTCGCAGTCAACGGCCGCGGCGTGCGCGGGTCTTCCGATTTGCGCAACCAGATCGGCCTCGTGCCCGTGGGGGAGGAGGTGGAGTTCAAGGCGCTGCGCGAGGGCCGGGAGCAGACCTTTCGCGCGCGGGTCGAAGCGGTGCGCCTGGCCGAGGCCAGCGGGAGCGAGCCCATTCCCGAGCTGGCCGGCATCACGGTAGGCAACGCGGAGCGCAACGGTCGCCCTGAAGCCGTGACGGTCGTGGAGGTCACCCGCGGCAGCCCGGGCTGGTCGCACGGGTTGCGGGCGGGCGATCTGATCGTAGCGGTCAACCGTGCGAAGGTACGCAGCGCGCGCGAGCTGGTCGCCGCGTTGAAGGCTCCCGGGCAAATCGTGCTCACCGTGTTGCGCGGAGATTACGTGTTCGCGGTTGTGGTGCGCCGCTGACCGTCCGACGGGCGGGTGGCGCCGGCGCGCACCGTAGTCAGCTCCCCCCGGTCCACTCCTTGTCCTGCAGCGCGCGCCACTGGATCTTGCCGGTTCCGGAGCGAGGCAGCACGTCGATGAGCTCCACCAGCCGCGGAACCTTGTAGACCGCCATGTGGGCGCGGGCCCAGTCGACGATCTGTTCGCCGCTGACTTTGCCTTTCGCTTCGGGTTTCAGCACCACGAACGCCTTCACCGTTTCCCCGCGGCGCGGGTCGGGAGTGGAGACCACGGCCACTTCCTTGATGTCCGGGTGCTTGTAGAGCGTCATCTCCACCTCCGCCGGCCACACTTTGTAGCCGGCGGCGTTGATCATGCGCTTGAGCCGGTCGGCGATGTAGAAGTAACCGTCCGCGTCGTAGTAGCCGAGATCTCCGGTACGCAGGAAGCGTTTGCCTTCGATCTCGATGATGGCGGCAGCGGTGGCTTCAGGATTGTTCCAGTAGCCTTTGAACAACTGCGGCCCGTGGGAGACGATCTCGCCTGGCTGATCTGGACCTACCGGCGCGAGCGTATCGGGGTCGACGATGAGCGATTCGGTGTCGAAGGTCGGAATGCCCAGGCACTGCTTGCGCAGGTTCCCCGGCGGGTTCATATGGGTCTGCGAGATGGTCTCGGTCATCCCGTAGCCTTCCATGTACTCGATCCCGCACAGCTCGAACAGCTTCTGCGCTATCGCCTCGGGCATGGAGGAGCCGCCGCCGAAGACGTTCTGCAGCGAAGACAGGTCGCGTCCTTCGGTGGCGGGATGGGCGAGGAGGTCGACCACCATGGTCGGGACGTTGGGCCAATGGGTGCAGCGGTAACGCTCGATCATGTAGCCCGCCGCTTCCGCATCCCAACGCGGCAGCAGGGCGATGGTGGCGCCTGCGAAGATCGGCGCGTTCATGCTGTGCTGCATACCGGTGACGTGGAACAGCGGCGCCGTGTCGAGCACCACGGAGTCGGCGCCCATGGCCTCCCATATGGCGCCGCCCACCGCCGTGAACATCACAGTACGGTGGGTGTGCATGCAGCCTTTGGGTCTACCCGTGGTTCCGGAGGTGTACAGGATCGCGCACAGATCGTCGGCCGCTGCCTTCGCAGCCCGCGCCTCGTGAGGGGTGGCCAGCACCTCTCTCCAGCCGACCACGCCGGACTCGACTAGCGCGTCGGACGGCGTGGTCAGCAGGTCCGGGAGGGTCAGTGACGTTGGTGCGGTCAGGTAGTCCGAGTAGGTCGCCACGATCGCGTAGGTGAGCTTGTTTCCCATCAGCGGTTGCAAGCGGGGATAGAGGTCTTGCGCGACGATCGCCGTCGTCGCGCCGCTGTCGCCGACAAAATGCTCCAGTTCGTCGGTGACGTTCATCGGACTGACTGGAACGACCACGGCATCGGCGCGCAGGATGGCGTAGTAGGCCAGGATGAACTGCGGGCTGTTCTGCAGGTCCAGCAGCACGCGGTCGCCCTTGCGGATGCCGCAGCGCTGCTGGAGGAAACCCGCGAGCTGCGCGGCCTGGCGCTCGAGCTCCGCGTAGCTCAAGCGCGAGTCGTAGAAGATCGTGGCTGTCTTGTCCGGGTAGCGCGCCGCCGCCACCTCCAGGTTGTGCCAGAGGGTGGTCGCAGGGATCGTCAGGCCCTTCGGGAACTGCTTGGGCCAGACCTTGGGGTAGTCCTCGGGTCTCATTCCAGAGCCAAGCCGGCCAGCGAGACGCGATCGTTCACGTCGTTGCCTTTTGCGCTTCGCGCTCCTGCAGCAAGCGCCATTGGACTTTGCCGGTAGCGGACTTGGGCAGACTGTCGACGAACTCGACCACGCGCGGGATCTTGTATGCGGCCATGTGGCTGCGGCACCAGCCGATGACCCCGTCCGCGCTGACGTTGCCCCGGCTGGCGGCCTTCAGCACGATCACCGCCTTGACGGTCTCGCCGCGGTGGGGATCGGACGCCGAGATGATGCACGCCTCTTGGATGTCGGGATGCCCATAGAGGATCGCTTCCACCTCGGCCGGCCACACCTTGTAGCCCGCGGCGTTGATCATGCGCTTGAGCCGGTCGACCATGAAGAAGTACCCCTCTTCGTCGTAGCGGCCGAGGTCGCCGGTGCGGAAGAAGCGCTTTCCCTCCAGCTCGATGAAGCAGGCCGCGGTCGCGTCGGGGTTCTTCCAGTATCCGCGGAAGATCTGCGGGCCGCTGGAGACGATTTCCCCCACCTCCTCGGGCCCGAGCTCTTGCAGCGTGTCCGGGTTGATCACGCGTGCGTCGGTATCGCAGATCGGTATGCCCAGGCA
The DNA here is from genome assembly GCA_041487115.1 of Gammaproteobacteria bacterium. Classification (GTDB taxonomy): domain Bacteria; phylum Pseudomonadota; class Gammaproteobacteria; order Burkholderiales; family SHXO01; genus SHXO01. The sequence goes on along the minus strand of JBGPMS010000011.1, from coordinate 5,795 downwards.
CTGCTGCTTCGGGCGGTCGGGCGGATTGATGTGCGTCGGCGCCATGGTCTCGGACAGCCCGTAGCCTTCGACGTAGTCGAGGCCGGTCAGGTTCTTGAGCCGCTGGGCCACCGCTTCGGGCATCGCCGCGCCACCGCCGCCGATGCGCGACAGGCTGGAGACATCGTACTGCGCGAGATTGGGATTGGCCAGAAAGTCGATGGCCATGGTGGAGATGTTGGTCCAGCCCGTGACGCGGTGACGCTCGATGATTGCGGCGGCAGTGTCGCGGTCCCAGCGCGTCATGAGCACCACGGTGGCGCCGGTGAAGATGGGCTGGTTCATGCTGCCTTGCATGCCCGTGACGTGGAACAGCGGCAAAGTGCCCAGCACCGTGGTATCCGGCGTCACGCCGAACCAGTAGGCGCCGGACACGATGGTGCTCATGACGGTCGAATGGGTATGGATGCAGCCTTTCGGGTTTCCGGTCGTGCCGGAGGTGTAAGGCATCACACACAAGTCGGACGGTCCGGCCAGGTGAGGCGCAGGGGCGAGGCCCGTGCCCAGTGCCTGGCTCCACAGCGTGACGCCGGGGTCGGAGATGGGCTGGCGAGCGAGCTTGACCACGTCCGGGAGGTTGAGCTCGGTAGGTTGCGTGGCGTAGTCCGAGTAGGCGGCGACGATCGCGTGACGCAGGCCGCCATCACGCAGCAGCGGCTTCACCTGCGGATACAATTCCTGGCCAGTGACGATGACGACAGCATCGCTGTCGGCCACGTAGTGGCGCAGCTCTTCGGTCAGGTTCATCGGGTTCACCGGCACCACCATGGCATCGGCGCGCAGAATCGCGTAGAACGCGAGCATGAACTGCGGGCTGTTCTGCATGAACAACAGCACCCGGTCGCCACGCTTCACCGCACAGCGCTGCTGCAGAAAGCCGGCCAGCGCATCGACCTGCGCTCGCGCCGCGCGGAAACTGAGCGGCGTGTCGTAGTAGACCAGCAGGCGCTTGTCGGGATAGCGGGCGGCCGACACCTCCAGGTTGTAGTAGAGGCTGGTCTGGGGATAGGTCAGGCTCGTGGGCAGGTTCTTCGGCCAGAAACTGTGGTGGCGCGGCTTCATGCTCGTCCTCTAGCATTATCCAGGCTAGCCCCCTGAAGGCTCCCCCTGTGCCGCTATCTTAAAGCCCTTTGCAGGCTCCGAGTCGGCGCGGCGCGTGTTGCACCGCACGCAGGTTGCGTCGCTTTACCCCGGAAAGCCTTTATGTCAGTATCCGGCGCAAACCGCCGCGCCTCGCAGCTCGTAAGGTGTAGACGCCTGAAGGTGTAGATAAAAAGGGGGGAGCCGTGTCATTCGCGGGAGCGGAGCCGCAAGCTCTTGTCGCGCCGGACCGCGCTGGCGCGGTCCCGCTGCTGAGCGTCCGCGACGTGACGGTGCGCTTCGGAGGCATCGTCGCGCTCGACAGCGTTTCCTTCGACGTGCACCCCGGGCAGATCGTGGGACTGATCGGGCCCAACGGCGCCGGCAAGACCACGCTGTTCAACTGCCTCTCCCGCCTGTACGACTTCGAGCGCGGCAGCATCCTCTTCGACGGCCAGTCGCTCGCCGGCCTGCCGCGTTACCGCATAGCCGAGCTGGGTGTCGGCCGCACCTTTCAGAACCTCGCGCTGTTCCGCACCATGAGCGTGGAGCAGAACGTGCTGCTCGGCGGGCATTGCCGCACACGCGGAGGCTTTCTCGTCAACGCGCTGCGGCTGCCGCCGGTGGCGCAAGAGGAGCAAAGGCTGCAGAGCCAAGCGCGCGAGTTGATCGACCTGCTGGGCCTGGCTGCGGTTGCCTCGCGCCGCGCGGCCGACCTTCCCTTCGGTTTCCAGAAGCGTGTCGAGCTGGCGCGGGCGCTCGCCAGCAGGCCGAAACTGCTGTTGCTGGACGAGCCGGCTGCCGGCCTCAATCACCAGGAGGTGGAAGGCCTCATGGAGCTGATCCGGGAAGTCCGCGACGAGCTGAAGGTGACTGTGCTCCTGGTCGAGCATCACATGAACCTGGTGATGCGGGTTTCGGATCGCGTCGTCGCTCTGGACTTCGGGCGCAAGATCGCCGAGGGCACCCCGGCCGAAGTGCAGAGCGACCCGGAGTTGATTCGCGCCTACCTGGGTGTGGCGGGCTGATGGCGGCCCTGCTGGAGGTGAAGGAGCTCAGCGCCGGCTACGGTTCGACGCCGGTGTTGCACGGCGTGGGACTGGAGGTCGCCGATGGAGGCATCACCACGGTGCTGGGCGCCAACGGGGCAGGCAAGACCACATTGCTGCGCGCCCTGTGCGGGATGATCAAGCCCGTCGGGCAGATTCGGCTGCAGGGTAAAGCGATCAACGGGCGTGCGACCGAAGACATCGTGCGGCTCGGGGTCGCTCACGTACCGGACGGGCGCGGCACCTTCCTCGATCTGACCACCGAGGAGAATCTCAAGCTCGGCGCCTACACGCGCAAGGACCGCAAGGGTGTAGCGGAGGACTTCGAGCGCGTGTTCGCCTATTTTCCGCGGCTGCAGGAGCGGCGCCATCAGCAGGCAGGCACCTTGTCGGGCGGAGAGCAGCAGATGCTCGCGATCGCGCGCGCGCTCATGCTGCGCCCTCGGCTGCTGCTGCTGGACGAGCCTTCCTTCGGGCTGGCGCCGCTGGTGGTGCAGGACATATTCCGCATCATGCGCCGGATCAATCAGGAGGAAGGTGTGAGCATGCTGCTGGTGGAGCAGAACGCCACGCTCGCGCTGGATCTGGCGGACCACGTCTACTTGCTCGAGACCGGTCGCGTGGTCGTGTCGGGCCCTTCGTCGGTGATCCGCAACGACGAGGCGGTGCGCCGATCGTATCTGGGGTACTGATGTCATGTTCAACGAGTACGACGACTACGACGCAGTAGGGCTCGCGCAGCTGGTGCGCAACGGCGACGTGTCGCCCGAGCAGCTGCTGGAGGAAGCGATCGCGCGCGTGGAGCAGCGCGACCCGGCGCTCAACGCCGTGGTCAACAAGCTCTATGACCACGCTCGCGCGGCGATCCGCGCCGGCTTGCCGCCGGGCCCATTGCGCGGCGTGCCGTTCCTGCTGAAAGATCTGCAGGCGTTGTGCACCGGAACGGTGACCAGCAATGGCAGCCGCTTCTTCCAGGACAACCGGGCCGACCACGATACCGAGCTGGTATCTCGTTACAAGAAGGGTGGCCTGGTCATTTTCGGCAAGAGCAACACGCCCGAGTTCGGACTGACGATCACCACCGAGCCGACGCTGTTCGGGCCTACGCGCAACCCGTGGCAGGCGCAGCATACGGCGGGGGGCTCGAGCGGCGGCTCGGCCGCGGCGGTAGCGGCCGGGCTCGTGCCGGCAGCGCACGCCTCCGACGGCGGCGGCTCCATTCGCATTCCGGCTTCCTGTTGCGGCGTATTCGGGCTGAAGCCCAGCCGCGGGCGCAACCCCCAAGGGCCGGACCGGGGCGAGGGCTGGGGCGGAATGAGCACCGAACACGTGGTCACGCGCAGCGTGCGCGACAGCGCCGCGCTGCTGGACCTGACCTGTGGTCCCGACTCGGGTGCGCCCTACTTTGCCGCGCCGCCTCGCCAGCCCTACTCGAGCGAGCTGGGGGCCAATCCCGGTCCGCTACGCGTCGCGCTCGCTACGCGGACGCCGGCCGGCGAGAAGATCGCGCCCGAATGCGAGCAGGCGGTGATGGAGGCGGCGCGCTTGCTGGAACAGATGGGTCACCGGGTCGACGAAGCCACCCTGGACTTCGTGCCCGAGGAGCTGGCACCCGGCTTTCGCACGATCATCGCCGGCAACACGCGGGCCGCGATCGAGGCGCATGCCGCGAAGATCGGACGCGAGCCGACGCCGCAGGCGTTCGAGAAAGTCACCTGGATGTTCTTCGAGTCGGGTGCGACGACAAGCGCGGCGGACTATGCCCGCGGCGTGCTGGCGATCCATCGCACGGGTCGGATGGTGGGCCGCTTCTTCGAGCGCTACGACCTGCTGCTCACGCCGACCCTGCCGCGCCCGCCGGAGAAGCTTGGCGTGTTCGACATGAACACCGAGAAGCTCGACTCCTATGGTCGTGCCATCGCCCTGTTCACCGCGTTTACCGCGCCGTTCAACGCCAGCGGCAACCCCGCGATGTCGGTGCCGCTGCACTGGGCAGCGTCGGGCTTGCCCATTGGCGTACAGTGCGTGGGGCGCTACGGCGACGAGGCCACGCTGTTTCGCGTCGCTGCCCAGCTCGAGCAGGCGCGGCCGTGGTCCAACCGCCGGCCCGAATAGAGCATGGAAGCATTCCTGCATCAGGTGTTGTCGGGGTTGGCCACGGGCGGGATCTACGCCAGTCTGGCGCTCGCTCTGGTGATGATTTACCAGTCGACCCACCACATCAACTTCGCCCAGGGCGAGATGGCGATGTTCTCCACTTATCTGGCCTGGGGCATGATCAACGCCGGCATTCCCTACTGGTGGGCTTTCCTGCTCACGGTCGTGATCTCCTTCGTCGCCGGCGTCGTGATCGAGCGAGTGATCATCCGGCCGGTGGAGAATGCACCCGTGCTGTCCGTCGTCACGGTGTTCGTGGCGCTGCTGGTGATCTTCAACAGCGTAGCGGGATGGATCTACACCTACACCATCAAGACCTTCGCCAGCCCGTTCCCGGAGCAGCCGCTGTTCGGCAACCGCTTCATCTCTTCGCACGAACTGGGCGCGATCGGCATTACGCTCACCGTGCTCGTATTGCTCTACGCGTTCTTCCGGTTTACCCCGCTCGGGCTGGCGATGCGGGCAGCGGCGCAGAACCAGGTGTCGAGTCGCCTGGTCGGGATCCGCGTGGGCTGGATGCTGGCGCTCGGCTGGGGCCTGGCGGCGGCAGTGGGCGCGGTGGCCGGAATGCTGGTGGCGCCCATCATCTATCTCGAGCCGAACATGATGTCGGGCGTGCTGTTGTACGCCTTTGCCGCCGCATTGGTGGGAGGGATCGACAACCCGTTCGGTGCCGTCCTGGGCGGCTTCATCGTCGGCGTGCTCGAGAACCTGATCGGGGCTTACGTGATCGGCACGGAGTTGAAGCTCACGGTGGCGCTGGTGCTGATCATCTGCGTGCTGCTGGTCAAGCCGACCGGGTTGTTCGGCAAAGTGTTCGTGACCAGGGTTTAGGGGCGAGGGACGAGAGGTGCGATACGTGCGCTGGCGATCAACGATCACCTGAACGATGAACCATTCGGCAACTACAGCCAGCCTTGCGCTTCCGCGCCACGCGAGCGCGGCGCTTAGCGCCTGGAGCATCGCCGGGTTTGTCGCGCTCGTCGCGATAGCCGTGGCGTTGCCCTTTCTGGTCAGCAGCTACCGTGTGTTCCAGCTGAATATGGTCCTGGTGTATGCGATAGTCCTGCTGGGACTGAACATGCTCACCGGCTATAACGGCCAGATCTCCCTTGGCCACGGTGCCTTCTACGCCATCGGCGCCTATGTGGCGGCGATCCTGATGGACCACTTCGGCTGGCCCTACTGGGCCACGCTCCCGGTAGCGGGCCTCGTCTGTTTCATCTCCGGGTTCTTGTTCGGGCTGCCGGCGCTGCGACTGCGCGGCCACTACCTTGCGTTGGCGACGTTCGCTCTGGCCGTGGCCATGCCGCAGATTCTCAAGTACAAGCATATCGAGCAGTGGACCGGCGGCGTGCAGGGCATCGTCATCATCAAGCCCGATCCGCCCTTCGGCCTGAAGATCACACCGGACCAATGGCTTTATCTTTTCACGCTGGCGATCCTGATCGTGATGTTCGTCGCAGGATG
>JBGPMS010000010.1:0-31692 GCA_041487115.1 Gammaproteobacteria bacterium | reverse complement strand
ATCGAAATTCGACCGTGCCGTGCGCGTGGCCTCGGCCAACCAGGAGCTGTTGACCGGGAGCGCGATACCCGTCACCTTCTACGCGGTGGCGCTGGACGGCGGCGGTGGCCAACCGTCGCAGCTCGATCCCGGATTCGTCGTGGTGGAGTGGAACAGGACCTATCGGCTGCTTGGCCTGCGGTTTCGGGATGCGGCCCAGGCGCAGCAGAACTGATATCCGCGGCAGGCCACGCCGAGCAGGCGTTCCTGAAAGACCCGGCCGGTTACGAGCTCGGGGCGCGGAGCTGAAAGTTTCCCCCTTTTTCAAAGGGGGAAGCTAGCGGATAGTGCATCCTTGAAGTCCGATGTTCCACAACCGCCGCGAAGCGGCGCAAAAGCTGCCCGATGAGGGTCACGACCGCCTCAGCGCTGCGCGCTCAGGCGCACGGGGATCCGGCGCCGGCCGAACTGCCCCTTGAACGGCTCGAAGCGGCCGTTGACACGGGCGCCACAGGACAGGCAGCGACCGTCGCCCGTGAGGTGGTACTTCAGGATCTGGTGCCAATCGCGCACGATCAGCTCTTCGCCGCAGGCGCGACAAAACGTGGTGCCGCCCTGCGTGTCGTGCACGTTGCCGGTGTAGACGTACTGCAAGCCCTCGCCAAGAGCAATGTTGCGGGCGCGGGTGAGCGTCGACGCTGGTGTAGCGGGGAGCTCATTCATCTTCCAGTCGGGGTGGAAGGCGGTGAAGTGCAACGGGACATCGATGCCCAGTTCCTCGCGCATCCACCGGCACATGGCCGTGATCTCCTGGTCCGAATCGTTCTTAGTCGGGATCAACAGCGTCGTGATCTCGAACCAGACGCTGGTCTCATGCTTCAAATACACCAGGGTGTCGAGCACCGGTTGCAGGTGGGAGCCGGTGATCTTGAAATAGAACTCCTCGGTGAAGGCCTTCAGGTCGACGTTGGCCGCGTCCATCTTGGCGTAGAACTCGCGCCGCGGCAGGTCGTGCATGTAGCCGGCGGTGACCGCCACGGTCTGGACGCCGCGCTCATGGCAGGCGTCCGCCACGTCCATGGCGTATTCGGCGAAGATGACCGGGTCGTTGTAGGTGAAGGCCACGCTCTTGCAGCCGGTGCTGAGCGCGGCTTCGGCGATGGCCTGTGGACTGGCCTGATCCATCAACCGGTCCATGTCGCGCGACTTGCTGATGTCCCAGTTCTGGCAGAACTTGCACGCCAGGTTGCACCCTGCCGTGCCGAACGACAAGACGGCCGAGCCGGGATAGAACTGGTTAAGAGGCTTCTTCTCGATCGGATCGACGCAGAACCCGGATGAGCGCCCGTAGGTCGTGAGCACCATTTCGTCGCCGACGCGCTGGCGTACGAAGCACGCGCCGCGCTGGCCTTCATGCAGGCGGCAATCGCGCGGACACAGGTCGCACTGAATGCGGCCGTCGTCGATCCTGTGCCAGTAGCGCGCCGGATACCGTCCAGCGTTGCCGGCTGTCGGGGCGTCGCTCATTGCAGCAGAGGAGGCAACTCCTCCTCGCCGAACTTGACCACGGTATAGCGCAGCAGCCCCAGGTCGGGAGCCCAGAAGTCGGGCTCGAGGCCGGCCTTGCGCTTGAGCTGGCGCAGGAACTCGGCCGGCTCGGGGATGCTGTCCCACACCTGGGGGAGGAAGGTGCCGCGGCTGCCGTTGTGCTCCAGGATCAGCCCGTCCACGCCCGGGCGGATGAGCCTTAGGGCTTCCTCCTCGCTACCGAACTGGAGCGGCTCGGAGGGCGAGAGCAGGGACACCTCGACGCGCGTGGTGGCGAACTCCGTCTGGGTCAGCGGCGAGAAGCGCGGATCCAGGAACGCCGCCGCTTTCGCGTTGGCCTTGACGTCCTCCACCAACGGCCGGTGCGCCTGCAGGCTGCCGATGCAGCCGCGCAGTTTGCCGTGGCGGGTGAGCGTCACGAAGCTCGCAGCGATCTCCTGCAAAAAGCCGTGGCTCTCGTCGGCCGGCGCGGTCAAGGCAAAGATGCCTTCGATGGCGGCGCGAGCGAGCGGGATCAGGACCTCGCCGCGGGTGTCAGCCGCTTCGCCCTCGTCGCCAGGCTGCACGTCGCGTGCAACCGCCTCGAAGAAACCGATCGACGCGTAGCCGACCACGCGGCTGCGATCGCCGGCCGTGTCTCCGGAGTTGCGCAGGTCGAACAACTCGGGCTTGAGCCCGCGGCGCAGCGCCACGGAGAGTAGTCCGTTCACCGGCGTCGCGCCGCACGCCTGGTGATGGTTGAGCTGGGGCCGACGCAACAGAATGGTGCGGGCGGTCTCGCGGTCCGTGGCCTGCGCTTGCTCGTAGGTCAAGTAGTGGGACAGGTCCGAGCTGATGATGATGACGGTTTCATTGCCCCCCCAAAGGCGATCCAGGACTTCGGCCACCTCCTCGGTACTGGCGCGGCCGACGACCAGCGGGACGACCCCGAAAACGCCCAGCACGGCCTGCAGGAAGGGCAAGTGCACTTCGAGCGAGTGCTCGCGCGCATGCGCCTCTCGATTTTCGCTCACCTGCGGGAGCGAAGAGATCGAACGGACGGCTTCGCGATCGAGCGGCACGATGCCGAGCGGCGTTTGCAGACCCAAGGCCCCGGGCAACACCAGGCCCTCCACTGCGACGCGATGGGCGGGTCCGAGCAGGACCACACGCTTGATCCGACCGCGGGCGGGCGCCAGCCGGGCATAAGCGTTGGCCGCAGTCGGGCCGGAGTAGACATAGCCGGCGTGGGGAGCGATCAGTGCTTTGGGCACGGCACTGTCGGGCGGCCGCGCGGGAACACCCTCCAGCAAGGCGCCCAGATCCTGGGAGAGCACTTCACGAGTCGCGGGATAGAAGGCTCCCGCCACGGCGGGGGGACGAATCTCAGTCATCGATCTTTTCCATGTTCCCTACGATTTCAACCAGGCCACTTTAATCAGGCCATCCCATTATAGGTAGACCGCGAGGGAGCACGCCAACCCTCCCGCTATCGGCCGAGAACGCCCGATCGCGTCAGCCCAGTACACCCTGCGCAACGCTCACCGACGGGTTCGGGCGAACATATCGTGCCATTACGCTTGACTTACGGAGGTTGCAGCCGGTACATTGCTGACCCGTCAGTCATTAAGTCGGTCACTTACCCATCTATGCAAGCACCCCGTTGGGAGCGCCGCAAGGACGCACGCCCGGCCGAGCTCCTGGCTGCCGCGTTGGAGTTGTTCGTGGAGCGTGGCTACGCCGCGACCCGCCTGGACGACGTGGCCAAACGGGCTGGCGTCAGCAAGGGTACGGTGTATCTGTATTTCCCGAGCAAGGAGGAACTGTTCAAGGCCGTCGTGCGCGAGGGGCTGGTGCCCCTGCTCGAGCGCGGCGAGAAGATGGTCGCCGAACACCGGGGCAGCATCGCCGAACTGATACGCAACCTCGTGCAGGGCTGGTGGGAAGGCGTCGGCCTGACTCCCTATGCCGGCTTGCCCAAGCTCATGATCTCGGAGTGCCGCAACTTTCCCGAGCTGGGCAAGTTCTACCTCGACGAGGTCATGGCGCGCGGGCACAAGCTGGTGCGCAAAGCGGTGCAGCGCGGATTGGACAGCGGGGAGTTCCGCAACCTGGATCCCGAGTATGTGGCGCGGCTGATCTTCGCGCCGCTGGTGCTGATGGTGGTATGGCGCTATTCCTTCGACTTCTGCAGCGCCAGCAAACTCGAACCGGATGCCTATATCCAGCAGCACCTGGACATCCTGCTGCAGGGGCTGCTGGCCCCCGCCCCCGGACGCCTGCGGGCGGTCCGCTCCACAGCCAAGAGTTAGGCTCGTCATGCCGCACCATTACCGGGCAAAGGCCGGCGCCAGCGCGAACCACCGTTCGATGCGAAGTGCTAAGCCCGCGCTACCCCACCAACCGGATCTCGAGTTCGAGTGAACAGCCTTATGTCCAGAACCCATCCCACTACGCGCCGCGCGAGCGTGCTCATCGCGCTGCCGCTGCTCGTCTTCGTTGCCGCCTGCCAGAAGAGCGGCGAGCGCCCGGACGAGACGCGGCCCGTGCATGTCGTCAAGGTCACCCTCGCGACCGACGACCAGGAGGCGAGCTACACCGGGGATGTCCGCGCGCGCTGGGAGAGTGCGCTGGGGTTCCGCGTGCCGGGCAAGATCGTGGCCCGCCTGGTCGAGGTCGGCCAGCAGGTGAAGAAGAACGAGGTGCTGGCGCGCCTCGACCCGGAGGACCAGAAGCTCTCCGCCGAGGCGGCCAAGCAGCAACTGGTCGCAGCCCGCTCCGACCATCAGCAGACCAAGGCCGATCTGGTCCGCTACAAAGAACTGTTCACGAAAGGCTTCATCAGCGCGGCGGAATACGACAAGCGCAAGTGGAGTTACGACACCGCGGCCGCGCGCCTGGAACAGGCCACAGCCCAGCTCGAGCTCAACCGCAATCAGACCGCCTATACGACGCTGCATGCCGATCAGGACGGTGTGGTAACGGCGGTGCAGGCCGAGGTGGGCCAGGTGGTGTCAGCTGGGCAGGCGGTGATCAAAGTGGCGCGACTGGACGAAAAAGAGGTTGCGGTCAACGTACCGGAGAACCGGCTGGTCGAGCTGCGCGGCACCAGGGAAGTGGACATCACCCTGTGGGCCACGCCGGGCAAGTCTTACAAGGGGCGGATACGCGAGGTCTCACCCAGTGCCGACAATGTCACTCGCACCTACACGGTAAAAGTCACGCTCCTCGATTCGGATCCCGGCGTCCAGCTCGGCATGACCGCCAACGTGTTCGTCAAAGGCGGCTCCCGGGCCGCAGCCGCGCATTTGCCGCTCACCGCGCTGTTCCAGAAGGGCAGCGAGCCGGCCGTGTGGGTCATCGATCCCAAGACCGGTCAGGTCGTGCTGACGCCAGTGCAGGTGGGTCGCTATACGCAGGACTACGTCACGATCATCGCGGGGCTGAAGGACGGTGATGTGGTCGTGCGTGCCGGCGTGCACAAGCTGAACCAGGGCGAGAAAGTCCGCATCCTGGCGGATGCCACCCAGTAGCGTCTGCCGATCCTACACTCGAGGCAGCGATGATCACCAGGTTCAACCTGTCCGAGTGGGCGCTCGAGCACCAGGCCCTGATTCTCTACTTCATCCTGGCGCTGTTCGCCGCCGGCGCCTTCTCCTACCTGCGGCTGGGCCAGGGCGAGGATCCCGAGTTCACCTTCAAAGTCATGGTCGTGCGCACCTTGTGGCCGGGCGCGACCGCCAGAGAGGTGGAGCTGCAGGTCACCGAGCGCTTGGAGAAGAAGCTCCAGGAAACGCCCTGGTTCGACTTCGCGCGCAGCTATTCCAAACCCGGCGAGTCGCTCATCTTCGTGGTGCTGAAGGACTACACCCCGCCCAAGGCCGTGCCCGATTCCTGGTACCAGGCGCGCAAGAAGATCTCCGACATCAAGTACACGCTGCCGTCCGGCGTCCAGGGGCCGTTCTTCAACGACGAATTCGGCGACACCTTCGGCATCATCTATGCCTTCACCTCGGACGGGTACTCCTACTCCGAGCTGCACGACTACGTGGAGGATGTGCGGCGCGACCTGCTGCGTGTGCCGGACGTGAACAAGGCGGACCTCCTGGGCGACCAGGACGAGAAGGTCTACATCGAGATGTCGCACAAAAAACTGGCGACCCTGGGCGTGGACCCGTTGCAGATCTTCCAGGTGCTGCAGCGCCAGAACAACATGGTGCCGGGCGGAAACTTCGAGACCAAAGCCGATCGCATCTACCTGCGCATCAGCGGGGACTTCAAGTCGGTGGAGAGCATTCGCGAGATCGGCATCCAGGCGGGGGGGCGGCTGTTCCGCCTGGGCGACATCGCCAACGTCTACCGTGGCTACGTCGACCCCCCGGTGGTCAAATTCCGCTATCAGGGGCAGGACGCGCTCGGCCTCGCCGTGTCGATGCGCAAGGGCGGTGACATCATCGCGCTGGGCCACGCGCTCGGGGCCGAGATGGCCCGCATCAAGTCCAACCTGCCGGTGGGCATCGAGGTGCACCAGGTTGCCGACCAGCCCAAGGTCGTGTCGCGCTCGATCAACGAGTTCATGCGGACCCTGGGCGAGGCGGTGATCATCGTCCTGGCGGTGAGCTTCTTGAGCCTGGGCCTGCGCACGGGGATCGTGGTCGCGTTGTGCATCCCGCTTGTGCTCGCCAGCACCTTCCTGCTGATGAAGGTGTTCGGCATCGACCTGCAGCGCATCTCGCTCGGCGCCCTGATCATCTCGCTTGGCCTGCTGGTGGACGACGCGATCATCGCGGTGGAGATGATGGCGATCAAGATGGAGCAGGGCTGGGACCGCGTGCGCGCCGGCAGCTACGCCTACACCTCCACCGCGCCCTCCATGCTGACCGGTACGCTCGTCACCGCCGCCGGCTTCCTCCCCGTCGGCCTGGCCAAGTCGGCGGCGGGCGAGTACACCTTCTCCATCTTCGCCGTGGTCACCATCGCACTGCTGGTGTCCTGGGTGGTGGCGGTCCTGTTCACGCCCTACCTGGGCTACAAGCTGCTGCCGGACTACGCCACGCTCGATCCGCGCAAGACGCTGACGCAGAGATTGTTGCTGTCGCCGCTGCGCCGGGTGTTTCCGCGGCTGATCCCGGCTGCGCCCTCACCCGAGCAGGTCCACGACCACGACGTCTACAACCGCGGCTTCTACCGGCGCTTCCGCGCGGTAGTGACCTGGTGCGTGACCTGGCGCAAGACCGTGATCGCCATCACGCTAGGCATATTCGCGCTGGCGATCGTCGGTTTCGGTTTCGTGCAGCAGCAGTTTTTTCCCTCGGCCAACCGGCCCGAGCTGGTGGTCGACCTGTGGTTGCCCAACGGCGCTTCCATCTATGCTACCGACGACCAGGCCAAACGCTTCGAGAAACTGCTCAAGACCGACCCGGACGTCGAGAGCTACGTTGTCTACGTCGGTGGCGGCACCCCTCGCTTCTACCTCCCGCTCGATCAGCAGCTCAACAACGCCAACCTGGCCGAGTTCGTGGTCACGACCAAGAGCAATCAGGTGCGGGACAAGGTGGCCAAACGACTGCTGGAGACGCTGGACAACCAGTTCACGCTGCTACGCGGGCGCGTCAACCCGCTGCAGAACGGCCCGCCCGTGGCCTATCCGGTGCAGTTCCGGGTGAGCGGGCCGGATTACGCGAAGCTGCGCGAGATTGCTCAACAAGTCGCGCAGGTCGTGCGCGCCAACCGCAACATGCAGCACGTGCACCTGGACTGGAACGAGCTGTCCAAGGTGGTCAGGCTGGACATCGACCAGAACAAGGCGCGCATGATCGGCGTAACCTCTGAAGGGCTGTCCCAGGTGCTCAACTCGATCCTGTCGGGCTATTCGGTCACCGAGTTCCGCGAGCGCGACAAGCTCATCGAAGTGCTGGCCCGGGCCGAGCCCAAGGAGCGCCTGAGCCTGGACGACATCCGCGACATCAACGTGCCCACCCAGAGCGGCAGGTGGATCCCGCTGTCGCAAGTGGCCACCATCAGCTACGCCTTCGAGGAAGGGGTCATCTGGCGGCGCAACCGGATTCCGACCATCACCGTGCAGGGCGATCTCTTCGGCAACGTCCAGGCGCCGGTGGTGACCAACCAGATCGGCCCGGCATTGGAGCCGCTTCGTGCCAAGCTGCCGCCCGGGTACACCATCGAAGTAGGGGGCGCCACCGAAGAGGCAGCGCGCGGCCAGGCTTCGGTCAATGCGGTGGTGCCGATTGCGCTGTTCACCGTGATCACGTTGCTGATGATCCACCTGCAGAGCATCTCGAAAACCATCCTGGTGCTCCTGACCGCGCCGCTGGGGCTGATCGGGGTCGCGCTGTTCCTGCTGGTATTCAACGTGCCCTTCGGCTTCGTCGCCATGCTCGGGTTTATCGCGCTGTTCGGCATGATCATGCGCAACGCCGTTATCCTGGTGGATCAGATCGACCAGGATGTGGCCGGCGGGCACCCGCTGTGGACCGCCATCATCGAGTCCACCGTGCGCCGCTTCCGCCCCATCATGCTGACCGCGGCGGCGGCCATCCTGGCCATGATCCCGCTCACTCGCAGCAACTTCTGGGGTCCGATGGCGGTGGCGATCATGGGTGGGTTGCTGGTCGCCACGCTGCTCACGCTGCTCTTCCTGCCGGCGTTGTATGCGGCCTGGTTCGGCGTCAAGCGGCCGGCAGAAGGCAGGAGCGGCTAAGCGCGCAGTCCGCGGACTGCCTTCCTGCGCCTGGATGCAGTTGGCGCCTGCTGCCGTGTTAAATTAGCGCCCTTCCGCAACAGTCCCAAACCTGAAACCGAATGAACCCCACGCTGTTACGAGCGCCTGTGCGCGCCTGCCTGCCGCTTGGTCGCCTCAGTGCGGTCCTTTACCTTCTTTTCATCGTCCTGCTCCAGGCGCCTGCGCATGCGGCAAAGGAGGCCATTGCTTGCGGGCATCCACTCGCCACCGAGGCTGGCCGGCAGGTCCTGGCGCAAGGCGGCAACGCGTTCGACGCTGCAGTAGCGGTCGCTGCGGCACTGGCAGTGGTCGAACCCTATTCGTCCGGCCTGGGCGGCGGCGGCTTCTTTCTGCTGCATCGGGCGTCCGATGGATTCGAGGTGATGGTCGACGCGCGCGAAACCGCACCGGGCAGGGCGCGGCCGGATCTCTACATCGACGCCAACGGCAAGCCGGACGAAAGGGCGTCGATCGACGGCATGAAAGCGGCTGGCATTCCCGGCGCGCCTGCCGGCCTGGCGTGGCTCGCGCAGCGCTATGGCCGGTTGCCGCTCACGGTGTCGCTCGCGCCCGCGGTTCGCCTGGCGCAGGACGGCTTTCCGACCGACGCGCGCTACGCCTTCGTGGTGGGGCTGAAAGAAGGGATGCTGAAGGCCAACCCGCAGACCGCGCGTGTATTCCTGGACCACGGCGGTGCACCCGCCCCCGGGTTCATCGTGCGCCAGCCCGAGTTGGCCCGAACGCTGGAGGCTATCGCCAATGGCGGGCGCGACGCGTTTTATCGGGGCGATCTGGCGCGACGCATGGTCGCGGCCGTGCAGTCGGGAGGCGGCATCTGGGAACTGGAAGATCTACAGCGCTACAAGGTGCTGGAGCGCGGGCCGAGCCGTTTCACCTACCGCGGCGCGCGCATTACTACGGCCACGCTGCCATCTTCCGGCGGGCTGACGTTGGCGCAGAGCCTGCAAATTCTGGAGCGCTTTCCGCTCGGCTCGCTCGATCCGGTGGAGCGCGTCCACTTCGTAGTCGAAGCGCTGCGCCGCGGCTTCCAGGATCGCGCGCGTTACCTCGGCGATCCCGCTTTCGTATCCGTGCCCGAATGGCTGGGCACACGGGCTTACGCCGACCGGCGCGCCGCCTCCATCGACCCGGACAAGGCCACGCCGAGCGGGCAGCTGGCGACTTTGCAGCGCGAAGGCGACAACACCACGCATTTCTCGGTGGTGGACGCGAACGGCAACCGGGTGGCGGCGACGCTGTCCGTCAACCTGCCTTTCGGCGCCGGTGTAATCGCCGGAGATACCGGCGTCGTGCTCAACAACGAGATGAACGACTTCGCCATCGCACCCAACACGCCCGACGCCTTCAATCTCTCCGGCGGTATGGCCAACCAGGTCGACGCGGGAAAACGCCCGCTCTCGAGCATGACACCGACCTTCGTCGAGGATGATCGCGGGCTGCTGGTGCTCGGAACGCCGGGCGGATCGCGCATCATCAGCATGGTGCTCCTTGGCATCGTGGACTACGTGGACAGCGCACCGCTGGACATCCAACGGCTGGTGAGCGCTCCGCGCTACCATCACCAATATCTGCCCGACCGCATCGAGTACGAGCCCGGCGCGTTCTCGCGGGAGTGGGTAGAGGCGCTGCAAGCCAAGGGCCATGTGGTGCAGGAGGGGCGGCGGCGCTGGGGCAACATGCAGGCCGTGTACGTGGATCGTGCCACAGGAGAAGCCACTGCTTACAATGATCCGCGCGGCAAAGGCGGCGCCTTGTTCTGAGTCCACCTGCGCTTGCGGTTGATTCGGCGGCGCGATTGGTTTACGGTGCAGCCAGCCGACGCTAATGTGCGGCAGGCGTTGAAGCAACAAGGAGGGCGGCATGCTGTTCGACAGACGTGGGTTCCTGAAAGCATCTGCTACCGGTCTCGCCGTCGCGGGGACAGGTTCCGTCCTCTCCGCGGCACGGGCGGCAGACATCATCCTGGGGCCGCCGGCTTTACCATCCGGCGCGCTGGAGTCGGCCGTGCTCGATGCCCTCCCCGGAAAAGTGCCGCTGATCAAGAGGAGCTATCGCCCGCCCAACTTCGAGACGCCGGTTCGCTACTTCAACGAGCCATACACCGCGAACAACGCGTTTTTCGTGCGCTATCACCTGGCCGCCATCCCGAAGATCGACGCGGCGGCCTGGCGGCTGTCGGTCGGCGGCGAGGCGGCCGAGAAGCCCTTCGAGCTCACGCTCGAACAGCTCAAGCGCGAGTTCGAAGCGGTGGAGGTGGCGGCCGTGTGCCAGTGCTCGGGCAATCGGCGCGGGTTGTCCGACCCGCACGTGCCCGGGGTGGAGTGGGGCTACGGCGCCATGGGTAACGCCGCGTGGAATGGTGTGCGGTTGAAGGACGTTCTGGCGCGCGCTGGCCTCAAGAAAGAGGCTCTGGAGATCGTATTCGACGGAGCCGATGGCCCGGTGCTCGACAAAACGCCCGATTTCGTCAAGAGCGTGCCGGTGTGGAAAGCGGTGGACGAGAACACAATCCTCGCCTACGAGATGAACGGCGCAGCTCTGCCGCACTGGAACGGCTACCCGGTGCGCGTTGTCGTGCCGGGCTGGACCGCAACGTATTGGATGAAGCACCTGACTTCGGTGCAGGCGGTCAGCCGTCCGTTCACCGGATTCTGGATGGAGAAGGCCTACCGCATCCCGAAGGGCAAGTTCCCGATCGTCGATCGCTTCATCAGTCAGGAGACGGACGCCAACACGCCCATTACCGAGATGGTGGTGAACTCGCTCATCACCAACCTGCACGAGGGTTCGGTGCTGCCCGCGGGGAAGGCGGCGGTCGTGCGGGGCATCGCCTGGGACGGCGGCTACGGGATGCGGGAGGTCGAGGTCTCGACCGACGCCGGAGCGAGCTGGCGGCCCGCCGAGCTGGGCCCGGACCTGGGCCGCTTCTCCTGGCGGCAATGGACCTTCGCCATCCTCGATCCGAAGCCGGGCACCTACACGGTGATGGCCAAGGCCACCAATCGCATCGGGGCGAGCCAGGCCTTCGAACTGGTTTTCAACCCGGCCGGATACCACAACAACGTGGTGCAGCGACTCAATGTGACGGTGGCATAGCCACCCGGCGATGGTGAGAGGCGATGAAGCATAACGACCGCGTGGGAGCCCCGAGTATGCACAAGTGGCTGTGGATTACGCTGATGGCCGCTCTGCCGGCGCTGGCGGACGAGTCGGCGGTGAAGCTGAAGGACGGCGATGGCAAGCAGACGGTAGAGGCGAACTGCGTCGCCTGCCACAGCCTGGACTATATCCCGATGAACTCGGTGTTTCTCGATCGCAAGGGCTGGGAAGCATCGGTGACCAAGATGATCAAGGTGATGGGTGCGCCGGTCCGCAGCGAAGACGTGCCCGTCATCGTCGACTATCTCGTCCGCAACTACGGCAAACAATAACAGTGAAGCAGACCTTTCTCGAGTTCGAGCAGCCCATCGCCGAGCTGGAGGCGAAGATCGAGGAGCTGCGCTACGTGCAGGACGACTCGGCGCTGGACATCTCCGAGGAGATCAGCCGGCTGCAGAAGAAGAGCAATACGCTCACCAAGGAGATCTACGGCAAGCTCCACCCGTGGCAGATCTCGCAGGTGGCGCGCCACCCGCAGCGGCCCTACACGCTGGACTACATCCACAATATCTTCACCGACTTCCAGGAGCTGCACGGCGATCGCCACTTTGCCGACGACGCCTCCATCGTCGGTGGGCTCGCGCGCTTTTCCAATCAAACGATCATGGTGATCGGCCACCAGAAGGGGCACGACACCAAGGAGAAGCTGCTGCGCAACTTCGGCATGCCGCGGCCGGAGGGTTACCGCAAGGCGCTGCGGCTCATGCGCCTGGCGGAAAAGTTCGGTATTCCGGTGCTGACGTTCGTCGACACGCCCGGCGCCTACCCGGGCGTGGGCGCCGAGGAGCGCGGGCAGTCCGAGGCGATCGGCCGCAATCTCTACGTCATGGCGGAGCTGCGCGTGCCGATCGTCGTGACCATCATCGGGGAGGGCGGCTCCGGCGGGGCGCTGGCCATTGCCGTCGGCGACGTGGTGTTGATGCTGCAATACGCCACCTATTCGGTGATCTCGCCCGAGGGCTGCGCCTCGATCCTGTGGAAGAGCGCGGAGAAGGCGCCGGACGCGGCCGAAAGCCTGGGCATTACCGCGAACCGATTGAAGACGCTCGGGCTGGTCGACAAGATCGTGGCCGAGCCCCTGGGCGGAGCGCACCGCGATCCGCAGAGCATGATGCAGACCTTCCGCAAGCCCCTGCAAGATGCGCTCAAGCAGGTGCAGGAGAAGCCGCTCGAGGATCTGTTGCAGGCGCGCTTCACCAAGCTCATGGAGTTCGGCAAGTTCAAGGAAGTGCCGTTGCGGTGAGTCGGGCCAGGCGAGGCGGTGGGAGGGTGCCTCCCAACCACCCCGTCGCTCACGCGCCACCCCTCCTTGAAAAGGAGGGGAGAGAAGTAAATCCTCCCCTCCTGCCCGAGGAGGGGTGCCCGCGTGAGCGGGCGGGGTGGTGGGAGTCTGCAGTAAACCCTTCCGTCGCTCCGCGCCACCCTTCGAGAGAGAGCGAAAGTGCCTAGCCGGCGCAGGGCGTCGAACGAGATCGCTCGTGCAGTAGAGCGGGCGCTGCGCGCGGCCGCATTGGAGGGCGCACGCCTCGTCGTAGGGTTGAGTGGCGGCGTGGACTCGGTCGTCCTGCTGCATAGGCTCGCGCAGCTTGGGCCTCGCCTTGACCTCACGCTTTCCGCTCTGCACGTGCATCATGGTCTGAGCCCGCACGCGGATGAGTGGGCCGCCTTCTGCGACCGGTTCTGCCGCGATCTCGGAGTGTCCCTGCACCAGGTGCGCGTCGCGATCGACCGCGGCTCACCGCTTGGCATCGAAGCCGCCGCACGCGAGGCGCGTTACGCTGCGTTCCGGCAGCAGCAGGCCGACGCGGTCGTGCTGGCGCATCATCTGGATGACCAGGGCGAGACGCTCCTGCTGCAGCTTATGCGAGGGGCGGGCGTGAAAGGGCTGAGCGCCATGCCTGCGCTCCGCACACTCGAGCCTGCCAATGGTCTGCGCCTGGTGCGTCCCCTGTTGGAGGTGACACGCGCGCAGATCGTCGCCTATGCGCACGAGGCGGGTTTGACCTGGATCGAAGACGAGAGCAACACCGATCCGGCCGTCGACCGCAGCTTCCTGCGCACGCGCATCCTGCCCGAGCTCGTGGCTCGCTTTCCGGGACTGCGCGAGACACTGGGACGCGCGGCACACAATCTCGCGGACGCGGCTCAGCTTGCGGACGATCTCGCGACCAGCGATGCGCGCCGCGCGTCGGTCGGAGACAGCCTGGACGTGTCTGCGCTCGCCGCTCTGTCTCCGGTGCGCGCTCGCAACCTGCTGCGGTGGTTTCTCGAACGACAGGGCTTGCGGGCTCCCAGCCGTGATCAGCTCGAAGAGGCTTTGCGGCAGGCGTTGACTGCGCGCAGTGATGCTCGCATGCAGGTGAAGCTGGGTGCGGCTTGGCTGCGGCGGCATCGCGGACGGCTGTGTCTGGAGCCGGTCGGCCGCCAACCTGTACGCGGCTGGAGCCGCACGTGGACCGGAGAGCGCGAGCTGGCTCTGCCCGCAGGCCTGGGGTCGCTACGGTTCGAGCCGGCGCTCGGCGCCGGGCTCTCACTGAAGCGACTGCGCGCCGAGGAAGTCGTGGTGCGGCCTCGGAGCGGCGGCGAGCGTCTGCGCCTTGCACACGACCGTCCCTCGCGCACGCTGAAGAACCTGTTACAGGAGGCAGCGGTACCCGAGTGGGAGCGGGACCGATTGCCGTTGCTGTTCGCGGGCGACTCTCTGGTGTGGGTTCCCGGAGTCGGGCAGGACTGCCGCTTTGCCGCCGCGGCGGAGGAGGAGGCCGCGGTGATGTTGCGCTGGCACGCTGGCGTGTAGGGTCGCTCGGCGTGCAGGCGCCGTGATTTCGCAACATGCATTTCACAACACGGTCAGAGCATGCCCATCGCCCGCGGCAACCACAGGGTCAGGGTAGGCCAGTAGGTTACCAGCACGAGGAAGACGAGCATCGTCAGCAGCCACGGCCACACCGCCACGGTGAGCTCGGTGATGCCCATCTTGGTGATTCCGCTCGCGACATAGAGATTCAATCCGACCGGCGGGTGGCACAACCCGATCTCCATGTTGACCACGATCATGATGCCGAAGTGGATCGGATCGATCCCGAGCTTGACGGCTACCGGGAACAGGATCGGTGCCATGATCAAGACGATCGACGAGGGCTCCATGACGTTGCCGGCGATCAACAGCAGAACGTTCACCATCAGCAGGAAGCCGATCGGCCCCAGGCCTTTGTCGAGCATCCATTCCGCCATCATCTGCGGGATGTGCTCGGAGGTCATCAGGAAGGAGAACAGCACGGCGTTGGTGATGATGTACAGGATCATCGCGCTCAAGTTGGCGGACTCGCGCAAGGATCTCGGCACATCCCGCAGCGACATGTCCTTGTAGACGAATACCGCGACGAAGAACGCATAGACCGCGCTCATGGCTGCCGCCTCGGTTGCCGTGAAGATACCGGCATAGATTCCGCCCATCACCACGACCACCAGGAACAGCCCCCATACGCATTCGCGCAACGCCTTGAGCCGCGCACGCCAGCTCGCCTTGGGAAGGCGCGGGTAATTGTTCTTCCGCGCGATGTACGACGTGGTCGCCCCGAGCATGGTGGTGAGCACGAGACCAGGGACTACCCCCGCCACGAACAAAGTGCCGATCGACGTGTTGGTCGACACCGCGTAGATGACTTTCACGATCGAGGGCAGCATGAGGATGCCCAGCGCGCCGGAGGTGGCGATCACGCCGGCACCGAACTTCTTGGGGAACCCCTGCTTTGCCATCGCGGGCAGCACGATGGAGCCGATGGCGACCACCGTCGCCGGGCTCGATCCGCACACGGAAGCGAACAGCGCGCACGCCAGGACACCGGCCAATCCGAGCCCGCCATGCCAGTGGCCGATCATCGACGTGGCGAAGCCGATCATCCGCTTGGCGACTCCGCCATGGGTCAGAAAGCTCCCAGCCAGGATGAAGAACGGGATCGCCATGATCTCGAACTTCTCGATGCCGGTGAACAGCTTCAGCGCGACCGCCTGGATCGGCACGTCGGTCATCGTGAACAGGAACGTGAGCACGGTCAGGCCGAGCGAGATGGAGATCGGCATGCCGGTGAGCATGAGCAGGATCAGCAGGCCGAAGATGAGGAGCGCGGTCACGGCTTCGCTCCGTGCTGGAGATCAGCCGGATGGAGGTCGTCGGCGCCCTCGATCCCTTCGACGTGCGCGATGTCATGGTGTGGCAGTGCACCGGTGCGCACGAAGGCCCACGCCACTTGCAGGAAGCGGAAGCACATCAGATACGAGCCGCACGGGATCGCCAGGTACACGATCCACATGGGCAGCTCCAGGTCGGCGGAGACCTGGTCGGTGTGGGCGATCTTCCAGACGAAGTCCGCGCCCAGCGTGCCGATGATCCCGGTGAAGAACGCGCCCGCGAGCAGCCCGAAGACGATGAACTTTGCGCGCACCCGATCCGGCAGCCGGTTGACGAGCACATCGACCCCGATGTGGATGCCCGTGCGCACGCCGTAGGCGGCGCCGAACTTCGCCATCCAGATAAATAGATAAATGCACAGCTCCTGGGCCCAGCTCAGGTTGATCCTGAGGAGCCAGTCCTGCAGCCCGGGAATCGGCAGAGCGGAGGCGTAGCGGTGCACGACCGCGACGAAGATCACGACGGTGGCCGCGCCCATGAGGGACGCAACCAGCCACTCCTCGAGGCGGTCGAGAAGCCTCAGCACTCATCTCTCCCTGTGGTCGGGCGGGAAGCGCCCCGCTGTTGAAAGTTGCAGACGGGTGCAGCGGGGCTAGAGCTTGTTCGGATCGAACCCGGTTGCCTGGTAGATGCTTTGGATCAGGTCCTTGCCGATCTTGTCGGCCATCTGGGCATGCACCGGCACCAGCGCCTTCTTCCAGGCCAGCTTCTCCTCGCGCGTGAGCGTGATGACCTGGGTCTTGCCGGACTTCTTGATCGCTTCCAGCGCGCTGTCGTTCTCCTGGCGGGCGATGTGGTTGCCGTAGCTGGTCGCGTCCTTCATCGCCCCTTCGAGCGCCGTTCGGATGTCCGCCGGCAGGCCATCCCAGAATTTTTTGTTGACGACGACGACATAGCCGATGTAGCCGTGATCGGTGACCGTCAGGAACTTTTGCACCTCGTGCATCTTCTGCGTGTAGATGTTCGAGTCCGTGTTTTCGGTGCCGTCGACCACACCGGTCTGCAGCGCCTGATACACCTCCGAAAACGCCATGACCTGCGGTATGCCGCCCAGCGCGCGCATCTGCGCATCGAGCACCTTGGACGACTGGATGCGCAGCTTCAGCCCTTTCACGTCTTCGGGCTTGCGCAGCGGCTTGTTGGCGGTCATCGCCTTGAAGCCGTTGTCCCAATAGGCCAGTCCGACGATGCCCTTGCCCTCCAGCTTCTTGAGCAGGCCCGCGCCGATCGGGCCTTCGGTGACCTTGTGCAGCTCGTCATAGTTGGCGAACAGGAAAGGCAGGTCGAAGGCCTCGAACTCGCGCTCGCCGAGCGGCCCGAATTTGGCGAGGGAGGGCGCCAGCATCTGCACCGAGCCGAGCTGCAGCATCTCCAGCTCTTCCTTGTCCTTGTAGAGCTGGCTGTTGGGGTACAGCTCCACCTTGACCTTGCCCTTCGTGCGCTCCTCGGCGAGCTGCTTGAAGCGCTCGGCCGCCTTGCCCTTCGGGGTGTCGGGAGTGACTACGTGACTGAACTTGATGACGATCGGCGCTTGCCCCAGCGCAGGCCCAGTCAGGGCCAGGGCCAGCAGGCCGACAACGGTCGAATGGAGGTTCTTCATGTTCTGCTGTCCTTGGAAGCCAATCGTCAGTGGGGCGCGACCACCACACCCTGCAGGCCCAGCTCCTTCAACTGTTTCGTCACGGCGTCGGCCTCGGCGCGATCCTTGAAGGGTCCGACGACCACGCGCGTCTCGGTATACGAAGGAATGCCTTTCTCCGCGAGCTTTGCCTGCAGCGTGCGCGCATGCTCCGCGGTGGCGAAGACGCCGACCTGCACGACGAATCCCTTGCCGGGCGGCTGTTCTACCGTCTTCGTTGCCGCTGGCGGTGGGGCTTTGCCTGGCGCTGCTTTGTCCGGCGTCGGAGTGGCCTGGCCGGGCCTCACTGCCGGCGTGGTGTCCTCGGGTACTTCGGCGGCTGCTTTCGGCGCAGGCTGATTCGATTCGGGTCGCGGCAGTGGCTCATTGCTCACCACCGGAGGCGGGGGCGGAGGTTGGTGAACCGGTTTTTGCGGGGAAATCTGCGGGGTGCGCTGGGGAGCTGATTGGGGTTGAGACTGCTGGGCGGATGGCGGCTCCATGGGTACTGGCGGCATGGGCAGCTTCGTCGCGGGCTCGCCGGGCAGCGCTTGCGGTTCCGGCGGCGCGGACGAGACCTCCGGCCTCTTGAGTGAAGCGTGGTAGCGGTCCAGCACCGCCAGTCCGGCAATGGCCAACGCGATCAACGTGAGCGCCACGGCCAGACGCCGCATGGCGCGCTGTTTGAGTTGTTGTTCGTCCGGGGCCACGCCCTGGTCCGCCATCGTCTCCTCCACCTGGGCCGACTGCATTTGGTCGGCCGGCGCAACACTAGCATCATTTCCCGGACCGTAAAATGGCTGGACGGATCGGGCCATTTGCGGCGCTTGAATCCTCCTTTGAGGAGCGCGTGGAGGGTATCTGCCGCCGGGCGCCTGGTGCCGGCCGTAAATTCGTGCTATCCTTATGAATTGCTTCAAAAAAGAAACTAACTGGAGAATCTAGCGTGGCTGTGGAAAGAACCCTGTCGATCATCAAGCCGGATGCAGTCGCCAAGAACGTCATCGGGAAGATCTACTCGCGCTTCGAAGGCGCTGGGCTCAAGATCATCGCGGCGCGTATGATGCATTTGTCCGAGGGGCAGGCTGAGGGCTTCTATGCCGTGCATCGCGAGCGGCCCTTCTTCGGCGACCTGGTGAAGTTCATGATCTCCGGCCCGGTCATCGTGCAAGTGCTCGAAGGTGAGAGCGCGATCCAAAAGAACCGCGATCTGATGGGTGCGACGGACCCGAAGAAGGCGGCAGCGGGCACCATCCGCGCGGACTTCGCGGACAGCATCGACGCCAACGCAGTGCACGGGTCCGACGGCCCGGCGACGGCCGCGACCGAGATCGCCTACTTTTTCCCTGCGGTGGACGTACACACGCGCTGATGCCGGTTAACCTGCTAGACCACGACCTGCGCGGCCTCGCCGACTTTTGCGCCGAGGTTGGCGAGAAGCCGTTTCGCGCGCGCCAACTGCTGCGCTGGATTCACCACTGCGGCGAGGCGGACTTCGGGTGCATGACGGACATCGCCAAGCCTCTGCGCGAGAGGCTCGCGCAGATCGCCGTGGTCGAGCCGCCCAAGGTCATGTCCGAATCGGTGGCCGCCGACGGCACGCGCAAGTGGCTGCTCTCGGTCGGCGCCGGCAACGGCATCGAGACCGTGTTCATCCCGGAGGTGAGCCGCGGGACGTTGTGCATTTCCAGCCAGGTCGGCTGCGCTCTGGAGTGCCCCTTCTGCTCGACCGGGCGGCAGGGCTTCAACCGGAATTTGTCGGTCGGCGAGATCATCGGCCAGCTGTGGTTGGCGAAGCGTGTGTTGAGCCACGATCCGCTGATCGAGAAAGCCGACGGGGAACGGATCATCAGCAACGTGGTGATGATGGGCATGGGGGAGCCGCTGACCAACTTCGACAACGTGGTGTCGGCGCTGTACATCATGCTCGACGACCACGCCTACGGGCTATCGCGCCGGCGCGTCACGGTGAGCACGTCCGGCATCGTGCCCAACATCGACCGCCTGCGGGCCGAGTGCCCGGTGGCGCTGGCCGTGTCGTTGCACGCGCCAACCGACGAGCTGCGCAACGTGCTGGTGCCGATCAACCGCAAGTATCCTCTCAAGGATCTGATGGCCGCTTGCCGCCGCTACGTCGCGGCCGCTCCCGCCGATGCTGAACCGCCGCACAGCCGCATCCCTCAAGAAGTGGCTCACAAGTGGAAGCGCGACGGTGCGCCGCGCGACTTCATCACCTTCGAATACGTGATGCTGGAGGGCGTCAACGACAGCATCGAGCACGCACGCCAGCTGGTGGCGCTGACCCTGGACGTGCCTTGCAAGTTCAACTTGATTCCCTTCAACCCGTTCCCGGACTCCGGCTTCCAGCGCTCGAGTCCGGAGCGGATCCGTGCTTTCCAGGACGTGCTGATGGGTGCGCACTTGATCGCCACCGTCCGCAAGACACGGGGCGAGGATATCGACGGTGCGTGTGGCCAGCTCGCCGGCCAGGTCATGGACCGAACCCGGCGCAAGCTGCGTCGCGCGACCGAGGCATCGCTGTGAGACGGCTTGCGCTGATCACACTGCTGCTGGTGCTGGCTGCCTGCTCCTCGCAAAAGGCGAACCAGCCCGGGGTCCGGCCCCGCTCGGAAACCGATGGCGGCAGCAGCTCGCCGTTGGAGCGGGCCAAGATCCACACCGAGCTGGGCGTCGGCTACTACGAGAACGGCCAACTGGGTGTGGCCCTGGAGGAATTGAACACCGCCGTGGCTGCGGACAAGAACTATGCGCCGGCCTTCAACGCACTGGGCCTGGTGCACATGGAGCTGAAGGACGACGACGAAGCCGAAAAGTACTTCCGCCAGGCCTTGAAAATCGACCCGTCCAACTCGGAGGCCAAGAACAACTACGGCCAGTTCCTGTGCCAGCGCGGCCGCCAGAAAGAGGGCATACGTCAACTCCTCGACGCGCTCAAAAACCCGCTCTACGCGACGCCGGACGTGGCCTACAAGAATGCCGGCCTGTGCGCGCGCAAGGCGGGCGACGCGAAAAGCGCGGAGGAATATTTCCTCAAAGCGCTCAAGCTCAATCCGAACCAGCCGCAAGCGCTCTACAGCATGGCCGAGATCAGCTACCTCCGAGACGATTACGGCGCGGCCAAGCAGTACATCAGCCGTTACTTGACCGTCGTCGAGAACGCCGGGCCCGAGGCGCTGTGGCTGGGGGCGCGCATCGAGCGCAAGATCGGCGACCGAACCGCGTTGGCCAACTACGGCATGCAGTTGCGCCGGCGCTATCCTTCCTCGCCGCAAACCAAGGCGTTCGTGGAAGGACGCTTCGAATGACCGACCCCGGGACCGAACCGCTGTCCGATGCGGAGGTGCCATCCGCGCCAGAGGCTGCTCCGCCGGCGGATAGCCCGGGCGCGCAGTTGCTGGGCGAGCGGCGAATCCAAGGCCTGAGCCTGGGCGATATCGCGCGCCAGTTGAAGCTGTCGGTGCGGCAGATCGAAGCCCTGGAACGGGACGACTACGCGAGCTTCTCCGGGCCCGTGTTCGTGCGCGGCTTCCTGCGCAACTATGCCAAGCTTCTGCGCCTGGATCCCGAGCCCCTGCTTGCGGCGGCCAGCCTGTCGGCCGCCCCAGCGGCGGTCCAGGCGGCCACGCAGGCCTACGTCCCGGTATCGGCAACCAACCCGGAGCGCCGGCGCAAGTTCGTGGCGTGGGGTGCCTTCGTCATACTGGCGGTCCTGGTGTTGGTGCTCTTGGCGTCCAACGTATCCAAGGACCGACACGAGACGCAGGGAGCGGACGCCGCGCTGTCCCAGGCTCCGTCGACGCCAGCGGCCACCCCGCAGCACGCCGACTCGCCGCCGGCAACGCTGTCGCTCGGCCCGGCCCCATCGACAGCGATGGAGCCCGCAGCAAAGGTCCCGGCCACGGCGGGTCCGGCCGCGCCGCCGGCGGAACCGAGCTCGCTGGCCGTTTCCAGACCTGCGATGCCGACGATTCCCGCCGCGACAACTCCGGGTGCCACTGCGCCCAACCCGCCGCCCGCGGTGCAGGATCCCTTGGCAGGCGCCACCGCCCCGGCTGCCACACAGGCCACAGCCCCTTCCCCAAAACCGCAGTTGCTGGTCAGCGGGAGCGGGCCGAGTCAGATCCATATGATTTTCGAGGGCGAATCCTGGGTTGAGGTCAAGGACGGCAGCGGGACGACTATCTTCTCGCGGCTCAACACGGCCGGAACCGAGCGTGTGATCAAGGGCACGCCGCCGCTGATGCTGGTAGTGGGCAACGCCCACGGCGTCAAGCTCATGTATCGGGACAAGCCCGTCGATCTGGGACCTCACACCCGCGTGGACGTTGCGCGCATTACTCTCGAGTGAGCGGCACACCGATGTCTTCTTCATCTCGAGCTGGAACAGTGCGACGGCTGACGCGTCGGGTCATGATTGGGTCTGTCGGCGTGGGCGGCGCTGCGCCGGTTGTCGTCCAGTCCATGACCAACACGGACACGGCGGATGCCGAAGCGACGGTGCAGCAGGTGGCCGCGCTGGCCCGCTCCGGCTCGGAGCTGGTGCGCATCACAGTCAACAGCCCGGAGGCCGCCGCGCAGGTGGCGCGCATCAAGGAGCGCCTGCTGGCGATGGCTGTGGAAGTGCCCTTGATAGGCGACTTTCACTTCAATGGCCACCGGCTGCTGACCCAGTTCCCCGACTGCGCTCAGGCGCTGGACAAATACCGCATCAACCCCGGCAACGTAGGCCGTGGTTCGAAGCGCGACGAGCAGTTCGCGGTGATGATCGAGGCGGCTTGCCGCAACGCCAAGCCGGTACGCATCGGCGTCAACTGGGGCAGCCTGGATCAGGCGTTACTTGCGCGCCTGATGGACGAGAACGCGAAACGAGCACAGCCACAGGGCGCTGGCGCAGTGATGCGCGAGGCGCTGGTGGTCTCGGCCCTGGAGAGCGCGCGTCGCGCCGAGGAGCTGGGGCTGGCGGGAGACCGCATCGTCCTGTCCTGCAAAGTGAGCGGCGTGCAGGATCTGATCGAGGTGTACCGCGACCTCGCCGCACGCTGTGACTATCCCCTGCACCTGGGCCTGACCGAAGCGGGCATGGGCAGCAAGGGCATCGTGGCGTCCACCGCCGCTATGGCAGTGCTGCTGCAGGAAGGCATCGGCGATACCATCCGCGTCTCCCTCACGCCCGAGCCGGGCGGCGATCGCACCCGCGAAGTGATCGTGGCGCAGGAGATCCTGCAGACCATGGGGCTGCGCTCGTTCACGCCGATGGTGGTGGCCTGCCCGGGCTGCGGGCGCACCACCAGCACCACGTTCCAGGAGCTGGCCGACAAGATCCAGAGCTGGCTGCGCGCACAGATGCCAGTGTGGCGCGGGCGCTATCCGGGCGTGGAATCGATGACGGTGGCGGTCATGGGCTGCGTGGTCAACGGCCCGGGCGAGAGCAAGCAAGCGAGCCTAGGAATCAGCCTGCCGGGCTCGGGCGAGAGCCCGGTGGCGCCGGTGTACGTGGACGGTGTCAAGACCGTGACCCTGAAGGGCGAGCGGATCGCGGAGGAGTTTCAGCAGATCGTCGCCGACTACGTGGTCAGGCACTATGGGGATGCGCAGCGCCAACCCGCTGCCAGACCCGAGCCGGTCTCGAGCATCGGCTAAGCGCCGCGCGCCGCGTCACTTTTCACCGCATGAGCGAAACCATACAGGCGATCCGCGGGATGCACGACATCCTGCCGGACCAGGCTCCGCTGTGGGAGTCGTTCGACGCTACGGTACGGGCGTGGCTCGGCGTCTACGGCTATGAGAACATCCGCATGCCGATCCTGGAGCGCACCGAGTTGTTCGTGCGCTCGATCGGCGAGGTCACCGACATCGTCGAGAAGGAGATGTACACCTTCGTCGACCAGCTCAACGGAGAGAGCCTGACGCTGCGACCGGAAGGCACGGCTTCCTGCGTGCGTGCTGCCATCGAGCACCATCTGTTGTACAGCGGGCCGTGCCGGCTGTCCTACGCCGGCCCGATGTTCCGGCATGAGCGGCCGGCCAAGGGACGCTTTCGCCAGTTCCATCAGGTCGGCGTGGAGGCGCTGGGCTTTCCCGGCCCGGACGTGGACGCCGAGCACATGGCCATGTGCGCGCGCCTGTGGAAGCAGCTCGGGCTGGACGGCATCGCCCTGGAGATCAACACGCTGGGCAGCGGCGAGGCGCGGTCGCGCTACCGGACGCGCCTGGTGCAATACCTGGAGCAGAACCTCGAACGCCTGGACGAGGACAGCCGCAGGCGGCTCACCACCAACCCCTTGCGCGTGCTGGACAGCAAGAACCCGGCGCTGCAGGCGGTGATCGAGGGCGCCCCGCGCCTGGTCGACGACCTGGACGAAGACTCGCTCAAGCACTTCGAGGAGCTGCAAGCGATCCTGCGCGGATTGAACATCGAGTACCGGATCAATCCGCGGCTGGTGCGGGGGTTGGACTATTACAATTACACGGTGTTCGAGTGGGTCACCGACCGGCTCGGCGCACAAGCGGCGGTGTGCGCCGGTGGTCGCTACGATGGACTGTTCGAACAGCTCGGCGGCAAGCCGGCGCCTGCCTGCGGCTTCGCCATGGGCGTGGAGCGTTTGTTGACGCTCATGGGTGAGTCGCGCGCCGGGCCGCCGGCAGCGGTGGACGTTTACCTGGTGCACAGCGGAGCGGATGCCACCCGCGCGGCCTGGCAGGCGGCCGAGCTGCTGCGCGACGCCGGCCTGAGCGTCGTGTTCCATGGCGGCGGCGGGAGCTTCAAATCGCAGATGAAGAAGGCCGACGCCAGCGGCGCGCGCTTCGCGGTGATCATCGGCGAGGACGAGGCGGCGACGCGGCGCGTCGGCGTCAAGCCGCTGCGCGAGCAAGCCGGGCAGCTCACGCTCGAGCTGAAGGACGCTATCGGGCTCATGCGCGACGCGCGCATGAGCGCAGACATCGAAACATAATACGGAAAACCCAATACGGAAAACCCTATGTACGACCTGGAAGAACAGGAGCAGATAGACGAGCTCAAGGCATGGTGGAAACAGTACGGCCGGATGTTGATCGTGTTGGTGGTGGCTGCTTGTGTGGGCGCCGCGGGTACTATCGGCTGGCAGTGGTACAAGCGCAGCCAGTCGGAGAAGGCGTCGCAACTCTACGGTGCGCTCGAGAAGGCGGTGCGCGCCAACGACCCGAAGCAGACCCGCGAGCTGTCGGCCCAGCTGATGGACAAGTTCGGTGGTACCGCCTACGGGCCGATGGCCGCGATGGCTGCGGCCAAGGCCAGCTACGACAGCGGCGATGCGAAGAGCGCCGCGGCACAGTTGCAGTGGACGATCGACAACGCGCGCGACGACGATCTGGTCGCCACCGCGCGTCTGCGGCTGGCCGGTGTACTGCTCGACGAGAAGAAGTACGATGAGGCGCTCAAGCTTCTGGACGCCGCGCATCCGGATGCCTTCGGCGGCCTGTTCGCCGATCTGAAAGGCGATACCTACGTGGCCCAGGGCAGGACAGCAGAGGCCAAAGCAGCGTACAAGCAGGCGCTGGAGAAGCTCCCCGCGGAAGGCACCTACCACTCCATCGTGCAGGTCAAGCT
This sequence comes from Gammaproteobacteria bacterium, assembly GCA_041487115.1. Lineage (GTDB taxonomy): Bacteria > Pseudomonadota > Gammaproteobacteria > Burkholderiales > SHXO01 > SHXO01. The sequence continues at coordinate 6,845 of JBGPMS010000010.1, read as the reverse complement.
GGACGCGCTGGGCGGCGACAAATGAACGGGGAGACCATGCACCGAAGCGGATACTTCGCCATCGCCGGGCTGGCGCTGGTCGCCCTGGCACTGACCGGCTGTGGCGGCTCGCCGACCGTCAAGCCGGCGGAGCTGGTCAAGTTCAAGCCCAACGCGCAGGCCAAGGTCGTGTGGCGCGCCTCTGTGGGTGGCGCCGACGTCTACATCTTCACCCCGGCCGTATATGAGGGCGCGGTGTATGCGGCAGGCGCGGGCGGGACGCTGGCGCGCTTCGACGTTGCCACCGGCAAGCAAGTGTGGCGCGTCGACACCAAGCAGCCGCTGTCGGGCGGCGTCGGCGCCGATGGCGACCTGGTGGTGGTCGCGACCAAGAAGGGCGCCGTATTGGCCTATACCCTGAACGGCAAGCTGGCGTGGAAAAGCCAGGTCAGCAGCGAGGTGCTGATGGCGCCACGCGCGGGCCAGGGCATCGTCGTCGTGCGTAGCGGCGACGGCAGGATCTACGCCTTGGACGTGAAGGACGGCAAATCGCAATGGGAGTATCGCTTCACGCTGCCGCCGCTGCTGTTGCGCTCTGACTCAGGCGTGGTGATTTACCGTGGCATGGTGCTCGCCGGGCTGGCGGCCGGCAAAGTCGTGGCACTGAACCTCACCAACGGCAGCGTCCTGTGGGAAGCCACACTAGCCCAGGCCAAAGGTGCCAACGAACTGGAACGCATCACCGACATCGCTGCGGCACCGAGCGTGGATTCGGACCAGGCCTGCGCCGTGACGTTCCAGGGACGAGTCGGCTGCTATGACCTCACGCGCGGATCGCTGCTGTGGAGCCGGGATGCTTCCTCGTCGGTCGCGCTCGCGGTCGACCCCATCACTATCTACATGAGCGACGCGCGCAGCACGGTGTTCGCGATGGACAAGAATACCGGGGCCACGATCTGGAAGCAGGACAAGCTGTTGGCACGCCAGGCGAGCGCGCCAGTCCAGGTCGGGCTGTTCGTCGCAGTCGGCGATTTCGAGGGTTACATCCATTTCCTCGACCGCGACGACGGCGGCTTTGCTGTGCGCTTGCCTACCGATGGCAGCGCGATCAAAGCGCGGCCGCTCCGGGTCGGCCAGAACATACTGGTGCAGACGCGGGAGGGCAGCCTGTACGCGGTCACGGTCAAGTCGCTCTAGCGCGAGGGATGAGGGGGGGTATAGCGCGCAGCGGACACAGTGGCGTTCTTACCTGGCTCGAATTCCCTATCGCACGCTGCGCAGCGTAAATCTGGCTGTCATCCCTCGTCCCTCGCCCCTCGCCTCTCGTCATGAAACCCACCATCGTACTGGTCGGCCGCCCCAACGTAGGCAAATCGACACTGTTCAATCGCCTGACCCGCAGCCGCGATGCGCTGGTGGCCGACATCCCGGGGCTTACACGCGATCGGCACTACGGCCACGGGCGCCTGGGCTCCAAGGCTTATCTGGTGGTCGATACCGGCGGGCTCGAGCCCAGCGCGAAGGACGGCATCTATCACGCGATGGCGCGGCAAACGCTGCAGGCGGTGGACGAAGCCGACGCCGTGCTGATGCTGGTCGACGGTCGCGCCGGCATCACCTCCCAGGACCGCGAGATCGCGACTCGACTGCGCAAGGCGGGCCGCCCGCTGTACCTGGTGGTGAACAAGAGTGAAGGGTTGTCTCACGACACTGCGGCGGCCGAGTTTCACGAGCTGGGTCTAGGCGAACCGCTGGCGATATCCTCCGCACACGGCGACGGCGTGCACGAGCTCATCGATCTGGTGCTCGAGGGGTTCCCGGTCGAGGAAGATGGCGCTGCTCCGGCCGACCGATCGCCCCGCGCGCCGAAGATCGCGATCGTCGGCCGACCCAACGTGGGCAAGTCCACCCTGGTGAACGCCATCATCGGGGAGGAGCGCGTCATCGCCTTCGATCAGCCGGGGACGACACGCGACAGCATCTACGTCGACTTCCAGCGCGCCGGCAAGCCCTACACGCTGATCGATACGGCGGGACTGCGCCGCCGCGGCAAAGTGGACGAGACGGTAGAAAAATTTTCCGTGATCAAAACGCTGCAGTCGATCGAGGATGCCAACGTGGTGATCCTGGTGCTCGACGCCCAGCAGGAGATCGCGGAGCAGGACGCGCACATCGCAGGATTCATACTCGAGGCGGGTCGCGCCCTGGTGGTAGCGGTGAACAAGTGGGATAGTCTGGGTGAGGCGACAAAAGACCAGATCAAGCGCGAGTTCGCACGCAAGCTCGAGTTCCTGGCCTTCGCCCGAGTGCATTTCGTGTCCGCGCTGGAGGGCAGAGGGCTCGCCGAACTTATCAAATCGATAGATTCTGCGTACGCTGCCGCCATGGCGAAGCTCCCCACGCCGAAACTTACGCGCGCCTTGATCGCTGCAATCGCGCGCCAGGCGCCGCCCCGGCACGGGATGTTCCGGCCCAAGCTGCGCTATGCCCACCAAGGCGGCATGAACCCGCCCGTCATCGTCATACACGGCAATCAGCTCGACAGCCTGCCGGACAGCTACCGCCGTTATCTGGAGCGCTTTTTCATCGAGACCTTCCGCCTGCAGGGTACGCCGGTGCGCATCCGGTTCAAGGTCAGCTCCAATCCCTACGCCGATAGACGCTGACATAAATCTTATTGCGTCGCCGCGCTATGGCAACGGTTAACAATTTCAAGTACAGTAGAATGTCCGCGAACAAAAGTATAAGGAGGAGGCCGCATGAGCGCCAAAGGGCAACTGCTACAAGACCCGTTCTTGAATGCCTTGCGCAAAGAACATGTGCCTGTCTCGATTTATCTGGTCAACGGGATCAAGCTCCAGGGCCAGATCGAATCCTTCGACCAGTACGTCGTCCTGTTGAAGAACACGGTGACGCAGATGGTGTACAAGCACGCCATCTCGACCGTCGTCCCCGCGCGTGCCGTCAATCTGTCCCTCGACCACTCTTCCGACAGCTGATCGGGCCGCTCGCCCTGTCCCGCCCGGTGGCGAGCTGTCCCGCCGGGTCCGGTGTCCGTTCACATCGCGTGCGTCGGCCCTTTTGTTCTGCACCGCTCGACCCCATCTAAGGTTCCATGTTTGAACGCCCTCAGGGCGGCGACCGCGCGCTTCTGGTCAATCTCGACCTGGGCGAGCCGGAGCAGGCCGCCCGTATCGAAGAACTGAAGGAGCTGGCGGTGAGCTGCGGCCTGCGCGTGGTCGGCCTGGTGGGCGGCCGGCGCGAGCGACCCGACCCGGCTACTTTCGCCGGCAAGGGCAAGGTGGTCGAGCTGGCTGCGGCTGTAGCTGCTCAGCAGGCTGCAGTGGTCGTGTTCAACCATCAGCTCTCTCCTGCGCAGGAGCGCAACCTCGAGAAGCAGCTCTCCTGCCGCGTGATCGATCGCGTCAGCCTGATCCTGGACATCTTCGCGCAGCGCGCGCGCAGTCACGAAGGCAAGCTGCAGGTGGAGCTCGCGCAGCTGGAGCATCTGGCCACGCGCCTGGTACGCGGCTGGACTCACTTGGAGCGGCAGAAGGGCGGTATTGGACTGCGCGGCCCGGGCGAGACGCAGCTCGAGACCGATCGCCAGCTGCTCCGCAAACGCGTCAAGGTGCTCAAGGACAAGCTCGTCAGCGTCGGCCGACAGCGCGAGGTGCAACGGCGTGCGCGCAAGCGAGCGCGGATGATGTCGGTGGCGATCGTCGGTTACACCAACGCCGGCAAGTCCACGCTATTCAATCGCCTCACCCGCGAGACCGTCTACGCAGCCGACAAGCTGTTCGCCACTCTCGATACCACCACGCGGCGGCTGCACCTGCCAGCGGTCGGCGACGACCTTTCGGCGGGCGGGGTGGTGCTGTCGGACACGGTCGGGTTCATCCGCGACCTGCCGCATACCCTGGTCGCGTCGTTCCGCGCCACGCTCGAGGAGACCATCCAGGCCGACCTGCTGCTGCACGTGGTGGACGCATCCAGCTCCATCCAGATCGCGCAGATGGCCGAGGTGGACCTGGTGCTGAGGGAGATCGGCGCGGGCGAGCTGCCGCAGGTGATCGTCCTCAACAAGGCCGATCTCACAGCACTCCCGGTGGGCTTCGAGCGCGACGAGTATGGTAGAATCTCGCGCCTTCGCGTCAGTGCGAAGACCGGCGCCGGGATGGAATGCGTGCGCTTGGCCATCGACGAGTTCCGGTCCGGCTCGACCTTGCCCGATTCGTCCAACCGCGCGGTCGCGTAGTCACCCCCGAGCCAGGGGTGCGGCTGCGGCACGATGTTCCCAACGCGCGGACTAACGTTCTCGGGGCGCAGGTAAAGCTCTCTCGCACAACGACAGCTATGGCACTGAATGACCCGAATTGGGGCCGGCGCGGCGACGGTCCTCCCGACCTCGACGAGATCTGGAACCGCTTCCGCGAAAAGCTCCCTGGCCTGTTCGGCGGCAAGGGCGGCGGGCGCGAGCCCGGTGAACCCGGCGCAAGAGGCTTTCCCGGGGGCGCCTGGTTGCTCATCGGCCTGGTGGTCGTGATCTGGTTCGCGAGCGGCTTCTACATCGTCGATGCCAGCCAGCGCGGTGTCGTGCTCCGCTTCGGGAAGTATCTCCAGACCACCGAGCCCGGTCCGAACTGGCACCTGCCCTATCCGATCGAGTCGGTCGAGATCGTCAACCTGTCGCAAGTGCGTACGCTCGAGGTCGGTTACCGCACCAACGTCAAGAACAAGGTGCTCAAGGAATCGCTCATGCTCACCGACGATGAGAACATCGTCGATCTGCAGTTTGCGGTCCAGTACGTGCTGAAGGATCCCAAGGAGTTCCTGTTCTACAACCGCAGTCCCGACGACTCGGTCATGCAGGTGGCCGAAACCTCGATGCGCGAGATCGTGGGAAAAAGCAAGATGGACTTCGTGCTGTACGAGGGGCGCGAGTCGATCCGCGCCCAGGCGCAGAAGCTGATGCAGCAGATCCTGGACCGTTACCAGACCGGTGTCGCCATCAGCCAGGTCACCATGCAGCAGGCGCAACCTCCCGAGCAGGTGCAGGCCGCCTTCGACGACGCCGTGAAGGCGAGCCAGGACCGCGAGCGCCAGATCAACGAAGGTCAGGCCTATGCCAACGACGTGGTGCCGAAAGCGCGGGGTAGCGCTTCACGGCTGATGCAGGAGTCCGAAGGCTACAAGCAGCGCATCATCGCCACCGCCGAAGGCGAGGCCTCGCGCTTCCGCCAGATCACGACCGAGTACAGCCGCGCGCCCGCGGTTACGCGCCAGCGCATGTATCTGGACACCATGCAGCAGGTACTGAGCAGCATCAGCAAGGTGATCGTGGACCAGAAGTCCGGCAACAACCTCCTGTTCCTCCCGCTCGACAAGCTGCTGCAGTTGTCGGCGGCGGCCGCCACCGTGGCGCCGACGGACAACGTGGATCGCGCACCGGCCGCGGACATGCAGCAGGCGGCTCCCACTGTCGATCCACGCTCACGCGATGCGTTCCGCGCCCGCGATCGGGAGCCGCGCCCATGAAACGCAGCGTCAGCACGGTTCTCATCGTCCTGGCCGGCGTACTGGTGCTGGCGAGCCTGGCCCTGTTCACGGTCGATCAGCGTCAGAACGCAATCGTGTTCCGCTTAGGCGAAGCGGTGCACGTGATCACCAAGCCGGGCCTGTACTTCAAGGTCCCGTTGCTCGACAACGTCCGCTTTTTCGACGTGCGCATCCTGACGCTGGACTCGGAAGAGCCCGAGCGCTTCATCACCTCGGAGAAGAAGAACGTCCTGGTGGACTCGTTCGTCAAATGGCGCATCGTGGACGTGGTGCAGTACTACATCAGCGTGGGCGGCGACGAGGCCCGCACCCGGATCCGGCTGGCGCAGACGGTCAACGACAACCTGCGTGCCGAGTTCGGCAAGCGCACCATCCACGAAGTCGTTTCGGGTGAGCGCGACCGCATCATGGATTTGATGCGCGAAAAGGTGGACGCGGATGCGCGCAAGATCGGCGTGCAGGTGCTCGATGTACGCATCAAGCGTGTGGACCTGCCGCAGGAAGTGAGCGAGGCGGTGTACCGGCGCATGGAGGCGGAGCGCAAGCGCGTCGCCAACGAGTTGCGCTCTCTGGGGTTCGCCGAGAGCGAGAAGATCCGGGCCGATGCCGACCGCCAGCGCGAGGTGATCGTCGCCGAGGCCTACCGCGATGCGCAGCGCATCAAAGGCCAGGGCGACGCGCGGGCCGTCGCGATATACGCGCAGGCGTTCCAGCAGAACTCCGAGTTCTATGCCTTCTACCGCAGCCTGGAGGTGTACCGCCAGAGCCTGAAGAGCAAGAGCGACGTGATGGTGCTGGACCCGAGCTCGGATGTCTTCAAGTACCTCAAGAGCCCCTCCGGCAGACCGCAAAAATAATACGCGGCGGCATCTCGAGCCGCGCATCCACCATGTCCGGCGCCCTTTGGTCCGCTTTCGCTCTCGTGCTGGTTATCGAGGGCTTGCCGCTTCTCATCGTGCCCTCGAAATGGCGTGAGGTCATCCGCCAGGTATCCGGCCTGGCCGACGGGCAATTGCGCTTCTTCGGCCTGATCCTGGTGCTGGCCGGGTTGGGGTTTCTGCTGGTACTGGGCCGGGACTAGCCCGGATAATTCATGAAGACGCCCCCGAAGATGAGGAAGCTCGCGCACGCAGAGGCGTGTGAGCGATTCAGACCGGGTACGAAGCGTTGCGCCGGGCTACTCGGGCGCTGGCGGCCGATTTGCGGCCATTTGCGGCTCGACTGTCTTGCCGATAGAGTGATCTATCGGCTGCGCCAGTCGAGCCGCAACTGACTCGCAACTCGACTCGCCATCATCCCGAGTCCCT
>JBGPMS010000009.1:0-32899 GCA_041487115.1 Gammaproteobacteria bacterium | reverse complement strand
CGCTCTGTTGGGAGAAGGGGATCTGCCAGGCACCGGTGCTGTTCCAGACGTCTTGCACCATAGGATTGTTATTCGCGGTAACGCCAATGATCGTGTCCTTGCTTGCCACGTTCATGTGGTTGGCGTAGCGAATGTCCGTATTGTCCAGGGTGATGTTGCCGGTATCGGAAGCGTAGGTGAGCTGTACGAAGGCACCGAGGTTCGGTGCCACGCGTCCGGCATAGAATAGACTTGCTTGCTGCGGAAAGAGCACCTGCCCGTTCTGTGCCAATCCGGTGCCCGAGGAATCGGGCAGGGCGGCCTTGGACTTGGTGTACGAGGCCTGGAACATCAACGACAACGGCGGGATCCAGTTCAGCAGCAGCGCCTCCTGGTTCTCCGGCGTGATGGTCTTGACCTGCGGGAGGTTGTCGAGCACGTAACCGTTCAGCTTGAATCGACGCCCGAAGGTCGTGAGCTCCGGAAACGCCGTGTGACAAGCCTCGCATGCCAGACCCGTCTGCCGGCCGAAGCTCGGCACGGCGTAGGCGGGCTGCGTTGCGAACGTCCCACACAAGGCTGGCAAAAATACTGTGAGCGCGAACAATGCGCGTGACCATTTCTTTTTGGCGTCCATATCGTCGTGCCCTCTGACCGTTACGGGGTCGCTGTAGAACCCTGGTTGTCCTCAGCCGAATCTTACGCTAATGCGCATAGCACAGCCTGCGCTTGACATAGATCAATCAGCCGGCATCATATAGGCCGTGTAAGCCTCGTGCAAGGTCAAGTACGTCGGGATAGGTGGTGGCTCGAAGGCTGCGCTGGCAGCGTCGGCCTTCTTCCGGCACCCGCGCTCCTCCAGGCGGCCCGGTCGACCGATGGCCGGAGCGCCCCGGACGATATCGAACGCACCAATGAAACGCATTCGCATCGGCGTGTCATGCGCATGTCAGCTTGGATTCCGTAACATGCGCGTTCAACTCACCGTGCACCTCGATGGGCGCGACCCGCGGCGCGATCTCGACTACGTCCCGAACGTCGCCCGCCGCGGCGTGGATGTGCGGGTTGCCCTCTGCAGTTCTTTCGCATCCGGTGGGGCATAGGCCATGCTGGCAGCCTGGCGATACAACTGAGCACCGGCGGACAAGGGCGCAACGCAGAAGGTGGCCACGTATCGAGACGTCACCACGTATCTAGAGCATGCGCATTCTCATCGTAGAAGACGACAAATGGATGGCGGGCGCACTCAAGCGCGGCCTGGAGCAGGCTGGCTTCACGGCCGACCACGTGCGCTCCGGCGAAGAGGCAGAGGTCTGCGCGCGCCGCGAAGCTTTCGATCTGGCCGTGGTCGACCTCGGCTTGCCCGGTATCGACGGGCTCGAGCTGATCCGGCGCTGGCGTCGAGCCGGCGACGCGCGCCCCATATTGATTTTGACGGCGAGGGACAGCCTCAGCGATCGCGTCGATGGGCTGGAGCTCGGCGGCGACGACTTCATCACCAAACCATTCGAGCTCCCGGAGCTGATCGCGCGGGTGCGGGCCTTGATTCGGCGTTCCAAGGCGGTGACAAGCTCGCAGCTCACGTGCGGTCCCTTGGAGATGGACCTCGGCCGGCGCAGCGCACGGCTGGGCAGTCAGCGGCTGGAATTGAGGCGGCGCGAATGGGCGATCCTCGAGTGCCTCCTGCTCAACTCACCCAAGATGGTGACCAAGGACATCCTGCTGCAGATGCTGGCTGGTTGGACTGGCGAGCTCTCGGCGAACGCTGTGGAAGTCTACGTGTCGAGATTGCGGGCGAAACTGCAGTCGAGCGGGATCGAGATCCGCACAATACGCGGCATGGGGTATCGACTCGATGCGCCTCAGCCGTAAATTGCTTCCGGACAGTCTGCACGGGCGCTTGCTCGCATTGCTGATGCCGGCCCTGGGGGCATTGCTGGCATTCAATCTGTGGAGCGACTTCCGCGCGGCGCGCGAGTACACCCGCGAACCTTACGATCAGTCGCTGGCCGACACCGCGGTAGCGCTGGCGGCGCACCTTCAGTTGCACGACCAGAGGCTCTCTCTCGATCTATCGCCCGAGGCGTCGCTAACGTTGCGCACCAACCGCTTCGACGAGATTTACTATCTGATTCGCGGACCGGATGGAGCGATAGTGACCGGTAATCGGGATCTGCCTGCCGCTGCGCTGCCGTTCGACAGAAGCCCCAGTTTCTTCGACGCGAACTATCTCGGTAAGCCGGTGCGGGTAGTGCTCTACCGCACGGCAACTCCGTTGGGCGAGATCACAGTCCAGGTCGCCCAGACCACGCGCAGACGCGATCAGCTGACCCGTCGATTTGTCACCGAGGACCTGCTGCAGGACATGCTCCTGGTGATTGCAACGCTGGTCCTCGTGCTGCTCGGGGTACGCCTGGGTCTCAGACCGTTGTTGCGTGTGCGCGCCGACCTCGAGCAGCGCCCGCCCGGCGACCTGCGTCCTCTGCAGGAAGCGGACGTTCCGAGCGAGGTCCGCCCGCTGGTGCAGGCGCTCAACCGCCAGTTGAAGTTGCTCAAAGCGGCGTCCGAGGCGCAGCAGAGCTTTCTGGCTAACGCCGCGCATCAGTTGCGCATACCCTTGGCCGGCCTGCAGACGCAGATCGAAGTGACTGCGCAGGAGCAAGATCCGCGGCGGCTTCGAGAAGGGCTGGCCGGCCTGCACACGGCGGCGCGCCGCACCGCCCATCTGGCCAACCAACTGCTCGCTCTCGCGCGCGCCCAAGCTCCTGCCAACCTGTCGCAGGGGATGCAGTCCATGGATTTGAGCGAGGTGATGGCGGACGGCGCGTCTTTCTACTTCGACCGGGCTGTCGCCAACGATATCGATCTGAGATTCGAGACGACACCGGCGCCTGTCAGAGGATCGAAATGGCTCATACGCGAGCTCGCCGCCAATTTGATCGACAACGCGCTCTCGTACACGCCGCGCGGCGGCAACGTCAGCGTGCGCTGCGGGCTGAACGCGCAGCAACCCTTCATGGAGGTCGAAGACAGCGGGCCCGGAATCCCTCAGACGGAACGCGAGCGGGTGTTCGAGCGGTTCTATCGCGTAGCCGGTTCGGAGGGCGACGGGTCCGGGCTGGGGCTGGCGATCGTAAAGGAGATTGCGACGACGCACGCCGCAACGATAGCACTCACCGAACCTGCAGCCGGCGGAACGCGCTTCACCGTGACCTTTCCGGCGGACGCCGAGGCGTAACAGGAGCGGGAGATGAGCAGCGCCCGGCATGCGCCATCGGCATCCTGCTGCGGCCAGCCAGACCACACGGCTAGAAGAAGGAGGGCAAATGAATGCCTCGAGCTTGTTGCTTTCCGTCGCACTGTCCTCGATTTTGGCGGCGACTACGGGATGGGCCGGGGGCCCGCTGCTCATCGATCACAAAGTCGAGCAGGACGAGTCAGGCATCTGGAACCCCAACATCGAGCGCGGACTGCTGCTTGGATTGACCATAGGCCAGGCTGGCCTGGCGCTATGGGAGGGTGGCGAGTCGCGGCTGGGTAACACTGCTTGGCGAGGGATCGATTCGGAGATCATCGGTGCGGTATCCAGCGAAGCGCTCAAGCACGTGTTCACGCGCGCACGCCCCACGGCGACGAGCGATCCCAACAGCTTCTTCGAAGGCGGCTCCAATCACAGTTTCCCGAGCGGCGAGGCGGCCGAAGCGGCTTCGATCGTCACGCCGTACATCCTCGAGTACGGCAAAGACTATCCGGCGGTCTATGCGCTGAGCTTGATCCCGCTATACGTCGGCGTCGCACGGGTCAAGGCACAGGCGCATTGGCAAAGCGATGTGGTGGCGGGATGGACAGTGGGCGGGCTCGCGGGGTGGTACGCACACGAGCGCGACAGCCCGCTCCTGTTGCAAGTGATGCCGAACGGCATCTTCGTGGGATTGAAGAAGCAGTTCTGATCGCCGGTGGAGACCCGATTCCTGTCATCGGTGTCAGGTTCTCCAGAAAAGCGCAGTCTTGCCGTTAACCAGTTGGGTGCAGCGAAACGCGGTCGCACCCGGTAGCAGTTCGATCCAACCACAAAGAGGTAGAAAATGTCTGTCAGTGCTGTCTCAGCTACAGGCGTCGCCGCGTCCCAAGCACTGCAAGCACGCCCCGAGTCACGGGAGGTGCACAATGCCGGCCGCGATACGAGCAAGGACGGCGATGGCGACGACGGCGGGGTATCGCAAGTCGCTGCAGTCAAGCCAAGCGTCAACCTAAACGGCCAGGTGCTGGGATCCATCGTCAACACCAAAGCCTGATCAGACGGGCCGGCCGCTTGTCGTATCGAGCGGTACAGTCCGTTACTGCACTTGGAGCCCCATGGTCGACGGGGCTTCTTTTTTTTGGTTCGTCGCTGGTAGGCGCGAACAACCCGTCCGCGTCCAGCCCGTTCGGGCAGATCCCGACACTCGTCAACCGAAGCTGGGCTAGGAATAGAGCCTGTTTCGCGTGGCTGCGCCGATTTGCGTAGCCGCCTTCTGCATTGCCAGCGCCGCATCTTCGGGCATAACGCCCTCGCCGTCGAAACTGTGGCTCCAAGCACGCTCTTCGCTCGTCAGCGGCTCCTGGGAGGCGAGCTGCAGATCGAGCACCGCCTCGCTCGCCTCCGACGCATCGGCACCGGCAGCGGCGCGCTGTGCTATCCGCTGGCGCAGGGTCGCGTCAGGCGCCTGGATGTCGAATACGGCGAAGGGGACGTTGTGTCTTGTCGCCAACGTGCGGAACTGCGTCCGCTGGTCGCGCATCAGAAACGTCGCGTCCACCAAGGCCGGAAAGCCGGCGGCGAGGATCTCCTCGGCCAGCACCGCCAGACGATCATAGGTCGCCTGGCCGGCCGGCGCTGCATAGATGCCCTCACCCACACCGGAGCTGGTGCGGGCGTCGGCTGCCAGACCGTGCAACCGCTTGCGCTCGATGTCCGACCGGACTCGTATCGCGCCGAGCACCTCCAGCGCGATCTGCGATAAGACGGTTTTACCGCAACCGGACAGCCCATGCATGATGAGCAGAATCCGCTGCGGAGCGCGCGAGAGCTGCTGTGCCAACTCGATGTGGGCGCGGCATTTATCCTGCAACCTGGCGCGCGTGCCCGCTCCGACGCTGCTCTGCGCTGCTCTCATGGCCGCGACCTTGGCCCGCACGAGCGCTCGATAGACCATGTAGTAGCGCAGCAGGCGGATCCCGGCGTAGTCGCCGGTATGCTCCAGATACCGGTTGACGAAGCGAAACGCGAGGCCTGCGTACCCGCGCTGGATCAGGTCCATCGCGAGAAACGCCGCTTCGTTGATCACATCGATCCAGCGCAGCTGCGGATTGAACTCGATGCAGTCGAAGATGCGCACGCGGCCCTCGATCAGGACGATATTGCCAAGATGCAGATCCCCGTGGCATTCGCGAATGAACCCGCCTTGCCGGCGACCTTCGAACAGGCTTGTGAGCTCGTCGTGTTGGACCTCGGTCCACTCGCGCAGCTGGCGGAGCATCGCCCGCTCGGCGTCGCCATCGAGCAGCGGCTGCAGCTGCTCGAAGTTCTGCAGCTCCGGACCGATGATCTCGGCAGCCGTCCCATAGCCGCTTTCAGGTGGTGCCGCGGACAGGCTAGCGTGAAACTCGGCCACCTGATCGGCGATCGCGTCGATGACGGATGCCGTCAGCCGACCCTGCGCCGCCAGCCGCTCGAGCATACCGCTCTGGTCGAACTGGCGCATCCGGACCGCGTAGTCGAGGATCCGCCCCTCGCCGCCGATGCGGGGGCTGGAAGCGCTGCCGGTGATCGGCACCACCGCAAGATACAGCTCCGGCGCCAGGCGCCGGTTCAGCCGCAACTCCTCTTCGCAGCAGTGCTTTCGCCGCTCCAGAGTGGAAAAATCCAGGAAGCCGAGGTTCAGCGGCTTCTTGAGCTTGTAGGCGTACTCGCCGGTGAGAAAGACATCGGAGATGTGCGTTTCGAGGTGCTCGATGCCGCGGACAGGATGAGGATAGGCGTTCGCCTCCTGCAGCGCCCGCAGAAACATTGCGCGATCGATCGCCGCTTCCATGGCCGAGCCTCCTCGCAATCGGCACTCCTGTACCATGGCGCGAACGGGCCGGCGCAATTCCGCCAGCCCGCCCGTCTGCAATCGAAGATCGATGTCGTTACTGAACCGTCAGCTTCTTGGTCGCTGCGGTCGCCTTCTTCGGCAACGTGAGCTGAAGAATCCCGTCAGCGTACTTCGCGATCGCGGCCGCCTGGTCCACGTCCTGGCCGAGCGAGAAGCTGCGGAACAGGGAGCCGTAGTAGCGCTCGCTGCGGATCACCTTGCCGTTCTCCTTGACGTCTTTTTCCTGCTTCGATTCGGCGGTGATCGAGACCTGGTTGCCTTCGATCTGCACGTTGATGTCTTCCTTCTTCACACCGGGGACTTCCGCTTTCACGGTGTAAGCTTTGTCGTTCTCCTCCACGTCCACCTTGATCTGCAGCGGCTGAGCGTCGCTCTCCCAGCGCACCGGTTTGAACATACGACGCACCAAGTCTTCGAACGGGTCTGCGAACGGGTCGAAACGGGTCATGTTTGCCATGGTCTATTCTCCTGAAATCGGTTGATCGGTCACGGGCAGCGCCAGCGCCCGTCAGGCATTACGTTACGCCCCCTGTAGGCCTGCGGTTTGATCCGAATCAAACTTTGATACGCTGAAACGTCGCGGACCGCCGGGCCAACTTGGTGCAGGCGGTTACATTTCAGCCTCTGCCTGTCCCGGAAAGGCAGGTTGCGGCTGCGGGACTTCCGCGATCAGACAGTCGGTGGTCAGGATCAGCGCGGCCACGGAGGCCGCATTCTGAAGCGCATTGCGCGCCACCTTGGCCGGGTCGATCACGCCCATCTGCATCAGGTCTCCGTATTCGCCGGTCGCGGCATTGCAGCCGAACCCGCCCTCGCCCTCCTCCACCCGGCTGAGCACCACCGAAGCTTCGAGGCCGGCGTTAGCCACGATCTGCCGCAACGGCTCTTCGAGCGCGCGCTCCACGATTCGGATGCCGGCATCCTGGTCGGCATTCTCGCCGCGCAACGCCTTCAGGGGGCGCCGTGCCCGCACCAATGCAACACCGCCGCCGGGCACAATGCCTTCCTCGACCGCGGCGCGGGTGGCATGCAGGGCATCCTCCACGCGCACCTTGCGCTCCTTCATCTCGGTTTCCGTCGCACCCCCCACCTTGATGAGCGCCACGCCTCCGGCCAGCTTGGCCGCCCGCTCCTTGAGCTTCTCGCGATCGTAATCGCTTTTCGAATCATCGGCCTCCGCTTTGATCTGCTGGATGCGCTGAGCGATCGACTTGGGGTCGCCTGCGCCAGCGATGATGGTACAGTTGTCCTTATCGATCTCGACGCGCTTGGCCTGGCCGAGATCGGTGAGCGTCGCTTTCTCCAGGGTCAATCCCAGCTCCTCGGAGACCACGCGTCCGCCGGTGAGGATGGCCATGTCCTGGAGCATCGCCTTGCGCCGGTCCCCGAATCCCGGCGCCTTCACGGCGCAGACCTTCAACACGCCGCGGATGGTATTCACCACCAGCGTCGCCAGCGCCTCTCCCTCGACCTCATCGGCGACGACCAGGAGCGGACGCGCCGCGCGGGTGATCTCCTCGAGCAGCGGCAGCAGGTCCTTCACCGCAGCGATCTTCTTGTCGTGGACGAGAATGTAGGGCTCTTCGAGCACGCACATCCGCTTCTCGGGATTGTTGATGAAGTACGCGGACAGGTAGCCGCGATCGATCTGCATGCCCTCGACCGTCTCGAGCTCGTTGTCCAGGCCCGTACCGTCCTCGACCGTGATCACGCCATCGCGCCCGACCTTGTCCATCGCCTGTGCCAGAATCTGGCCGACCGCCTTGTCGTTGTTGGCGGAAATCGCGCCGACGTGCGCGATCTCATCGCTGCTGGAGCACGGCCGCGACACTCGCTTGAGCTCCGCCACCGTTGCGTTCACCGCCTTCTCGATTCCGCGCTTGAGGTCCATCGGGTTCATGCCGGCCGCGACGTACTTCATGCCTTCGCGCACGATCGCTTGCGCCAGCACTGTGGCGGTAGTGGTGCCGTCTCCCGCGACCTCCGAAGTCTTCGCCGCGACCTCGCGCACCAGCTGGGCGCCCATGTTCTGATACGGGTCGGCGAGGTCGATCGCCTTCGCGACCACGACGCCCGAGCTGGCGACCGTGGGCGCGCCGTAAGAGCCCTGCAGAATGACGTTGCGCCCGCTCGGCCCCAGCGTCACCTTCACCGCGTCGGCGAGTATGTTCACGCCCTCCAGGATCTTTTCTCTTGCGCTGCCGTGGAACAAAAGGGTTTTGGCTGCCATGTCCAATCTCTCCGTATGCGGCATCGGCGCAGGCCCAAGGGCAGGCCCAAGGGTAAGCTCGCCATGCCATCCAAGAGCGACATTACCAACCGCTCAGCGTATGCGGTTTGATGCAAGTCAAACGGATGCTTGCGCGGTGGCGGACAATCTCATATCCGCGACCAACCGAGACGCCGGTGTGGGTTTCTGGCAGTCCTGCCGGCCGCGAGACCAGGAGAATGGCCAATGAACCGGGCGCAGGAGACGTGGTCGGGCCGCGTCGGGTTCATGCTGGCCACCGTCGGCTCCGCCGTCGGCATCGGCAGCATCTGGAAGTTCCCCTACGAGGCGGGGTCGAACGGGGGCAGCGCCTTCGTGCTGTTCTACATCCTGGGCCTGGTCCTGGTCGTGGTGCCGTTGATGCTCGCCGAGTTCGCGATCGGACGCCGCGGGCGCGCCGATCCCGCCGCCAGCATTGCCGCGGTCGCCAGAACACCCGCGGCCGGCCGGTGGTGGAGGACGGCCGGCCTGCTAGGCATTCTCACCGGCTTTCTCATCTTGAGCTTCTACGCCGTGATCGGCGGATGGACGATCGCCTACGCGATGCAGACCGCCGCCGGCGGGCTCCCACCTCCTCAACCCCAGGCCATGCGGGCACAATACGACGCGCTTCTCGGCTCGCCCCTGCGCATGCTGGCCTACCACGCCGTGTTCATGGCAGCCACGGCCGCGATCGTTGCCCGCGGCGTCTCGGGCGGGATCGAAGCGGCGTGCAAAGTGCTGATGCCGCTGCTCACGGCGTTGATGCTGCTGCTCGCGACCTATTCGATGGTCGAGGGCAACGTGGGCGCCGCACTGCACTTTCTCCTCACCCTCGACTTGCAACGCGTCAGCCCTCGCGTCGCGCTGGACGCGCTCGGCCTGGGCTTCTTCTCGATCGGCGTCGGCCTCGGGTTGATGATCACCTACGCGGCCTACAGCGGCGCCGGCGTCAACCTCAAGGAAATCGCCGTAGTGTCGGTCCTCGCCGATACGGCCATCTCGTTGCTGGCCGGGCTCGCCGTGTTTCCGATCGTCTTCGCCTACGGGCTCGACCCGGCCAGCGGACCCGGCCTGGTGTTCATCACGCTGCCGCTCGCTTTCGCGCAGATGCCTTTCGGCACGCTCGCCGCTTTCGGCTTCTTCGTTCTCCTCTTCGTCGCCGCGCTCGCATCCGCGATTTCGATGCTCGAGCTGGTGGTCGTGCTGCTGATGAGGCGCTTCGGATTGCGGCGCGTGTCGGCCAGCGCGATCGCGGCCGGCACCTGCTTCCTGGTCGGAATCCCCACGGTTCTTTCGTTCAATCTCTGGGCCGGCTGGCATCCTCTCCGCGGCGTGGCAGGGTTCGACAGCGCTACCGTGTTCGACCTGCTGGACTACCTGACCTCCAACATCCTGCTGCCGATCGGCGGCCTGGCCATCGCCCTGTTCGCAGGCTGGGCGATTCCGGATCGCATGCTGATCGAAGAGCTTGGCCTGAGCCCCGCCGGTGGCAGGGTTCTGCGGGCGATCCTGCGCTATGTCGCTCCGGCGACGATTGCGGCAACCACGGTCTCGGCTGTATTCTCGTCGCACTGAGCCGTCAGATCGGTCGTCGTCTAGGCCCCGACTTGGCGATCACGCCTGCGGAAGGAATAAATGAGTGAGACGGCCGAGCTGCGCGCCCGCCTGATCCGGTGCTTCCCGATGCTTGCGGAGCGCGCCGACGAGCTGATCGCCAACTCGCGTGTGCGTCGAATGCCTGCGGGCAGCGTCCTGTTTTCGGCGCACCAGCCCTGCTCGGGCTTTCCACTGGTGCTCGAAGGCAGTATCCGCGTTGGCAAGACTGCACCGAACGGACGCGAGATCCTCCTCTACCGGGTGGACCCCGGCGAGAGCTGCATTCTCTCCGGCAGCTGCCTGCTCGGCCGCAGCGACTACTCGGCGGAGGGAATCGCCGAAACCGAAGTGGAAGTTCTCGTTATCCCACCGCCGTTGTTCAACGAGCTGATGCTGCAGCACGAGCCATTCCGGCAATACGTCTTCGGGATGTACGCCGCTCGCCTCTCGGAAGTCATGGAGCTGGTCGAGGAAGTCGCGTTCCGCAAGCTCGATACCCGCCTCGCGCAACTGCTCGTCCATCGGGGTCCGATCGTGAGCGAGACCCACCAGAAGCTAGCCGACGAGCTAGGCAGCGTGCGCGAGATCGTCACTCGACTGCTGCGCAGCTTCGAGCAGCGTGGCTGGGTGCGGCTCGAGCGCGAGCGGGTGACGGTGCTCGATGCCAAGGCGCTGGCGGACTTCGCTCGGGGGTGAGGGCGGGACTAGGGTGTTGACCCGGAGGGTGGCCGTTCCGCCGATTGACCGATCCGGTGAACTTCTGCGACGCGATGAAAACCCCTGGGTTTACTCCTAGTGCGGTCGCGCCGATGGATGCGACGAACAATGTGGTCACACGAACCGTGCTCATGGTCTTGCTCCCATATTGGCGTTGTGAACGTCCAACACGATGGGTTTGTCGAGGGCTTCGCCGCGACCGCAGTCAACACCCGGACAGTTGATCGGGTGCGCTCTCCAGCGGCTCCCGGATGTTGGCCTCGAGGATGCGATAGCCGACGTTGCCGGTGAGCCGCTCGCGGCCCTCGTTGAACAGCAGCGTCGGGCTGGCCTGGATCCCCTGTGTGTGTGCCAGATCCAGGTCCTCGGAGAGGGCGGCGTGAGCGCTGCCGCTCTTCCGCCCGCAGGGCGCACAGCAGCACGTGAGCCGGCATCGACGATTCGAGCACGCCGCGGAGCCGGCGCCTATACTTCCAACTCCGCGGCATGTACGTCGGGCATGGCGCCCGGCACCCGGTACCTCCAAAGTCACCTTTCCACGGGAGAATGCGACGATGCTCGACGTAAAGCCTTCCAAACCACGCCGCTGGTTCCTCGGTGGCGCCGCCGCAACGGCCGCCGCTTTCGGCTTCGTCAAGGTGGCGTCCAACGCGAGTGCGGCCCGGCCTGCGTCTAACGGTGCCGGAACGGATTTTCAGAAGTGGCTCGATGGTATCAAGGGTCAATACCGGCAGATGTACGACATGCCCGAACCCAACAACGGATTCGGCTTGATCTGGTCCCACGTCTATCTGCTGACGGGCGCCCAGGGCTATGGGGTCAGCGAAAGCGAGCTCGGGGTGGTGGTGGTGCTGCGACATACCGCGATTCCGATCGCTTTCAATGACGCGGCCTGGGCCAAGTACAGCCTCGGCGAATTTTTCAAAATCAACTACCCTGCCACCAAGGCAGCCGCGACGCGCAACCCCTTCGCGAACATCCGGCCGGGCGATCTGCCGGTTGCCGAAGCCGCGCTAGACAAGCTCGTGGCGAGGGGCGTGATGTTCGCCGTATGCAATACGGCCATCACGGTCCGCAGTGGAATCGTCGCGAAGCAGATGGGGCTTCGTGCGGAGGATGTGAAGAAAGATTGGATCGAAAGCGTGCTGCCGGGTGTACAGGTGGTTCCGTCGGGCGTGGTCGCAGTCAACGGCGCGCAGGCACGCGGCTGCAGTTACTGCTTCGCAGGCTGAGCTCTCGGGCCTGTTCAATAGCGGGCGTCCTTGGGCTTGTCACCCTGCGGCCAGTCCTTCTCTTTGCCGGCGAAGTCAGCGCGGGGCTGCTGCGTGAAGTATGCAGCCACGTCGAACGCCTCCTGGTCGGTCAACGTGCCGCCCTGCCCCAACGGCATGCTGACCTTTACGAACGCCGCCGCGGTATTCAGGCGGGCCATGCCCGCGCCGATGTTGAACGAGCGCGGGCCCCACAGCGGAGGAAAAACGGTCTCGCCCTGCGCCCCATAGGTCCCCTGGCCATCCTGGCCATGGCAGACGGCGCATTTGTCCGCATAGATCCGCTTGCCGCGCTCCGGGTCCGCGGGCGCCGGACTCGCGATGCGCTTGAAGCCTCGTCCGGGCCCATCCTGTCCGGTCGGCACTCCCGTGGAGATCCATCGCATGTAGGCGAGGATCGCGCGCATCTCCTGGCTGTCCAACGCCAGCGCTCGCCCGTTCATGGAGCGCTCGAAACAGTCGTTGATGCGGTCCTCCAGCAGGTTCACGCGCGCGTTGCGGGTCCGATACTCCGGGAACACACCCCAGATGCCCACCCACGGGGAAGCGTAGGGCGTCCGGCCACCATTGGCGTGGCAGTTCGTACAAGTCAGCGCGTTGCCGGAATACTGGGAGGCATACGCTGGCGTCTGGCGCAGAATCTTCTGCCCCAGGCGGACGGCTTCGCCGACCGGACCTTCCGGAATGGCATCCTCCGGCGGCCCTAGAACGACGGCGAGTTGCTGGGGCGCCGCAGCCGTCGATAGCGTCAGCAAAGCCAACAGCAGCCCCCATCGACCGACACGACGAACAACACACGAACCTTGCATTCGATCTCCTTAGATTTTGCGGGAAGCTGTTTACCCGCTGAATGTAGGAGCGCGATCCGTCCACGTCCTGCATGCGAAAGCGGCGCCGGAACTCCAAGGCGAAGCCGCGTCCAACCTCGGTTGTAAACAACGGCGTCAGCTCGATAATCGGGGCACCCTGCTGGCCCTGCGCCAGCACCGGGAAGACTTTGATGATGACAGGCAGCGACACGTGCTCGATACCGCGTTCCAGGCTTCCCCGCGTGCGCGTCCACCGCTCATAGCGGATCCGAATCTGGGACACATAGGCCCATACGCACAGGGTGTCGGAAAAATGAGCGATCCGGATACGTTCCATTGGGAGTCAAAGGTTCGCTTGCACCCATGCGCGGAAGCGCCCGGCGTCCATCGCCCCCGTCACGCGCGCGACCTCTTTGCCGTTCTTGAAGATCATGAGCGTCGGAATCCCGCGGATGTCCAGCCGGGACGCGATGGCTTGATCGTTGTCGGTATTGAGCTTGACGAAGCGCGCATGCGGCTCGAGCTGCTGCGCCGCACGCTCGAAGATCGGCGCCATGGCGCGGCAAGGCGCGCACCATGGCGCCCAGAAATCCACCACGACGGGCAGGTCCGAAGCCGCCAGCTGACGCTCCAGCTCGGCTCCGGTGAGCTCGACCGGGTGCCCGTCGAACAACGGGCGCTTGCACGCACCACACGTCGGGCCGTCCTCCAGCCTGTTCTGAGGCACACGGTTGTTTGCCGCGCAATGCGGGCATACGACACGCAACGCCTCAACCGGGACGTCAACAGTCATCTGATTCTCCATCTAAGCAGCAAGTGAGCGTCGAGCTATGGTACCGTTCGACCACCCCGAGCGTCAGTGACAAAGGTCACGCACCCAGCGCGATCGTCCCGATCACGGGAATGCAAGCCGGCTAAGCCTGCCGTATTCGCTGTTCGGACTGAACACCTACCCCAGTGAAGACCGAGCACGCATGGAGCGCCAGACGCGATGGCTGGATTGAGCGCGATGGCGAGGGGGGCGCTGAAGGCAGGGGTCCTGTCCGAGCCCCAGAAGGAGCTGATCGCACTCGCCATCGGCGTCGCCGACCACTGCGACGGCTGCATTGGCTTCCATGTCAAATCGCTGGTACGCTTAGCCTCTAAACGGGAGGTGGTGATGGAACCCTCGCCGTGGCTGTTTATATGGGTGGAGGGCCATCCCTGATGTATGCGGCGCAAGCTGTGCACGCCTACGACGAATTTTCTGGTACCGCCACCCTTGCCGTCTCTGGTTGAGCCTATGCTCTCCATGGCAGCAGCGATGTCGCACACGATCTGCGACGCATTTGGCAATGCGTAGTTCCGTCGCAGGTTTCGCTTTAGCCCTCTGCGCCTGTTTCGCGCACGTCGACGTTCTTCTCCCCGCCGAGCTCAATGGTGACCAGGTACGTGCGCTCCTTGCACAGGCGCAGCCCGACCGCCCTGCCGATCTTTCGGGTAAGGACCTGTCGGACTTGGACCTGAGCTATGTTGACTTCAGGCGCGCGAACCTGAAGGGTGCAAGCCTGTTTGGCACAAAACTCATCAAAGCCAATCTGGCTGGGGCCGACCTTTCCCGTGCCAACCTGAACGGCGCCTGGCTCATAGGAACCAACCTGGCGGGCGCAGACCTTTCGGGCAGCAGTCTGCTGTCGCCCGTAATCGTCGGCGGGCCCGTCAAAGAGCCGCCGGATTTTCCGGATGCCAACTTGGCGGGCGCGCGCATGATGGGGGATTGGATGCGGGCCAATTTTCGCGGCGCGAACTTCTCCAACGCCCACATGGGAGTAGACATCCGAAACCAGGGCATGGGGCAGATGAGGAATGACTTCTCCGGCGCCGACCTCACTGGCGCTAACTTCTCGGGTGCCGACGTCAATCGCGCGCTAATGAGCTTCGCCAAGCTCGCCGGGGCGAATCTCAGCCGCGCCAACCTGTTTAGAGTCAAGTTGATCGGTGCCGACTTGACCGGTGCTGATCTTGCGGGCGCGGACCTGACCGAAGCCGACCTCGAAGGTGCAATTCTAAGAAATGTCACGGGGCTGGACTCGGTCCGGGGACTCGATCACGCGAGCAATCTCGACAAGGCCATACGGGACTGAAGGGCTGATCTGAGGGCCGGTGTCCCGACGCACAGGTGTAATTCTCTAAACGGTCTTGGATAAGGAGCATATCGATGCACTTCGCGATCTCCGCCACGTGGGGCCCAACTGATCCCACGCGCGCCGCGTTGCCTTTCGTATTCGCTGCTTCGGCGCTGCAAGCCGGCGACACAGTCACGCTGATGCTGTTTCACGATGCTGTACACATCGCAACCGAGGGCACAGCGGCGAAGTTGGTCCCGTTTGGCCCGCCGCCGCGATATGAGGAAGTGCTGGCACATCCGAAGGCCGAAGTGCTCGTGTGCAAGCCATGCGCGGAAGTGCGCCATATCGCCAACAGTATTCTCGACAAGCGAGTGAAGATGGCTGGCATGAACGAGTTTCATGCCAGTGCCTCGCGCGAGGACGCGAGGGTAGTGTGCTTCTAGTCGGGCCGGGGCTCGGCATATCGCTGTCGCTCCCGATTTTCCTTGGCAGAAAGACTACCTCGACGCCACCCTTCTCCCACCGGCACCGACGAAGTTGAGGTGACGCAACACGAAGAAGCCGAGCACGGCGACGATCATCAGGATCAGCAGATCGCCGGCATTCAGCGGCGAGAACCGAAATGCCTCCCGCAAGACCGGGGTCTCGAGCGCCAGTGCCAGAAAAACAAGAGCAGCAGCGATCACCCACCAAAGAGCCACGTTGGCAGTGCTGAGCGCGTCCCGGATCGCGCGAGACCTGGAGCGGTTTGCAAGGATCAGCGCCAGGCTGGCGACGATCAACGACGCAAAAGCCAAGGCGCGGCCATGGGTGGCGCCATTACCGCCGCGCAGCGAAATGGCGAAGAGCCCGAGCAGGACGATGGCCACGATCAGGCCTTGGGCCACGCTGCGCAGCATTTGCCCTCGCTCGAACAGCGAAGCATCCGGAGGACGCGGCGGGCGCCGCATTATTCCCCGTTCCTCCGGCTCCGCCTCGAACACCAGCGAGCACGCGGGATCGATGATGAGTTGCAGGAACAGGATATGGATCGGCATCAGGATCAGCGGCCAGCCGAGCAGCACCGGAACGATCGACAGGCCCACGATCGGCACATGGACCGAGACCAGGAATGCGACAGCCTTGCGCAGATTGTCGAAGATCCTGCGGCCTACCTTGATCGCCTCGACGATGGAAGAGAAATCGTCGTCGAGAAGCACGAGGTCAGCCGCTTCGCGTGCTACGTCGGTGCCGCGGCCACCCATGGCGATGCCGATGTGAGCAGCTTTCAACGCGGGCGCATCGTTCACGCCGTCCCCCGTCATCGCCACCACTTCGCCGTTCGCCTTCAGCGCATTGACCAGCCGCAGCTTCTGCTCCGGCAGCACGCGACAGAAGATGTTCACCTCTCGCAGCCGGGCCTGCAGCTGGCGCTCGTCGTGCCCCTCCAGCTCGACCCCGGTCATCGCGCCGCCCGCGCTGGGCAAGCCGATCTGGCGCGCGATATTACGTGCCGTTTCCGGATGGTCGCCGGTGATCATGATCACCCGGATGCCCGCCTCCCTGGCTTCGGCTATCGCTTCCGCAACGCCGGAACGCACCGGATCCAGCAGGCCCACCAGCCCCAGGAATTGGAACTCGAAGTCGTGTTGGATCGCGGGCAGTTGCGTTTCGCGGAAGCCGGCTTTGGCGATTCCGAGCACGCGCAGCCCGCTGCGGGCCAAGCGGTCGACCTGCCGGAAGACCGTGGCGGCCGCGGCGGCATCCAAGTGGCACAGATCCACGATCGCCTCGGGCGCCCCCTTGGCCGCGACCACATAGTGCTGTGAGTCCGGCGATCGCCAGACGCGAGACATCGCGAGCAGCTCCGGCGAGAGCGGATACTCCTCCACCAGCTCCCAATCCGCATGCAGGTGCTCCGTCGCTGCCAGGAGCTCGAGACCGGCCGTCCGGATGGCCTTCTCCATCGGATCGAACGGGTCGCGGTGACTGGCCAGCACGCTGAATTCCAGAAGCTCGTGGAAGTGTTCGGGTAGCGCCGGGCCGCGTTCGTCCACCTGGTAGACGGCATCGCCCGCACACAGGCTGACGAGCGTCATGCGGTTTTGCGTCACGGTGCCGGTCTTGTCCACGCACAGGACCGTCGTCGCGCCTAGCATCTCCACCGCGGGGACACGACGCGTCAGCACGCGCCGCTTCGAGATCCGCCATGCGCCCAGGCCGAGAAAAACCGTGAGCACCACCGGAAGCTCTTCGGGCAGAATCGCCATCGCCAGCGTGATGCCCACTAGCAATCCATTGAGCCAGTCGCCGCGGGTGGCGCCGTAGATAGCGGCGACGAGCACCGCCAGTACCAGCCCAACGCTCGCGAGGCGCTTGACCACGACCGCGGTGTCCCGCTGGGTCCGCGTGGGCTCTTCCTCGACGGCAGTCAGTGCCCTGCCGATGCGCCCCGTCTCGGTCCGCTCGCCGGTGGCGAGGACCCGCGCGACACCCTTCCCCTGAACCACCAGGGTCCCCGAGAAAACAAAGGGCGAATGCTCGCCGCCTGGACGTCCCATCTCGGTAACGTCGCTTCGCGCGGGTGCTTTTCCGACCGCTGCGGCCTCGCCGGACAACAGCGACTCATCCACCGCCAGGTTGGTGCTCGATAGCACTACGGCATCGGCCGGGACGCGGTCACCCTCCGACAGCACGATGACGTCACCGCGGACCACCTCGCGTCCCGTGATGCGCCTTTGTTCGGTGCTGCGAATCACTAGAGCGCGCGGGCTGGAAAGGTCACGCAGCGCCTCCAACGCGCGCTCGGCCTTGCGCTCCTGAAACAGCGTCAGCGCCATGACCACGACTACGAAGCCCAACAGCATCACCGCCTCGCGCGCATCGCCGAGCAGCAGGTACACGACCCCGCATGCGATCAGCAACAGGAAAATCGGTTCGCGCACTACCGACAAGGCAATCGCGAACAGGCCGCGCGGTCTCGTGGAAGGCAGCTCGTTGTATCCGTCGTGCGCCAGCCGACGCGCCGCCTCGTCCTCGGACAGGCCCATCACCGCGTCGATCGGGAGTCTGAGGTTCACGTCTTGCAACTCGCGTCAGCGGCCCTGACCGCTCGCGGCCGGGAAGCCGTCCTTGTCGCCGGCGCGTGCGTCGACGCGGGCACCGTCCCGTACCCTGTCGCCGGGGTAGACGATAACGCGATCCCCCGGCGCGAGGCCGGTCTCGACCATCGCCTCGCGGCTGTTACGCGCCGCGAGGCGAACCAGCCGCGCCCGCGCGTGGCCGTCCACGACGGCGAACACCGCCCACTGCTCCTGCTGTCGGAACAGCGCGCTGACCGGGACCTTGACGGCGTCGTCGCGGCTGAGCACACTGATCTGCGCGTCGATCCGGTGCGCGTCGCCCAGGTTACGCCACCGATCGATCGGGGATACCAAGTCGACCACCACGTTGACCCGCTGCTCTTCGACACCGAGCGCCGATATCTTGGTGAAGGCAGCCGGTTCCACCAGCCGCACCTTTCCCTCCAGCGGCGCCTCGCCTTCGCCACGCTCCATGCGCACCGGCGCGCCGGGGCGGATCTCGCCCGCATCCGCCGTCAACACATCGATCACCACCTCCAGCTCGGTCGGATCGGCGATTTCGAGCAGCGGCTGTCCGACCGCCACCACGGCCTCGCTCTCCTGGATCACCCGCAGAACCTGTCCGCCAACCGGAGAGTGGATCTCGAAGCGCTGCTCCGAGGCCTTGCCCTCGGCTTCCTGTTTCAGTCGCAGGAGCGCCGCCTGCGCCTGCTCCACCTGGTGCCCGGCCGCGTGCAGCGCGAACTGCTCGGCGTCGAGCTCCTTGGATTTGCCCTCGACCTCGCGTTCATCACGCTCCACTTGGGTCGGCGGGATGAACCCCTTTTCGGCCAGCTGGCGAGCGTGCTCCAGGTCGTCCCGCGCCTGCGCCAGCGCAACTCTCGCCCGCTCGACCGCGGCTGCGGTGCGCCGGCGCTCGGCTTGCGCCGCGCCGAGCCGCGCGCCCAGCTCACGCTCGGTCCGCACGTCCAGCAAGCCCGGCGCATTGGGCACGATGACGGCCAGCAGGCGACCTTTCTCGACCGGCGCACCGGCCTTGAGCGCCACGCGCAGCAAGCGTCCCGGAATCGGCGCGGACACAATGTAGCGCTCGCGCGCACGCGTCTTGCCGTCCTCGTCTATGGTCTTCACGAACGGACCTCGGCTCACTAAGGCGGTCTCGACTGCCACTGGTCTGGGCATGAACGCCCAGATCAGCGCACCTAGTGCAGCAGCACCGGCCAGAGGATACAGCCCGAGGCGGCGCCATGAAGTGAGCGCGCTGCGTTTCATCGCCATCACTCGCGCGTCTTCAGAACCGACACCAGATCGAGATGGTCGATCCGATGCCTCACCACCGCCGCGCTCAGCGCCGCTGCAGCGACGACGGCGAGCGTGGCCAGCGCGTAGCTCCTGGGCTCCACCACCGCCGGGATGCGAAACATCTCGGTGGCATGCATCTCGACCAGCGTCTCGACGCACTGGTGAGCGAGCCACAGCCCGACCGGGATAGCCAGCAGCACCTCGACTGCCAGCTCCGCGAGCAGGATCCTGGAGACCTCGCCGCGCGTGAATCCCAGCACCCGCAGACTGGCGAGCTCCCAGGCGCGCTCGGCCAGGGCGATGCGTGCGCTGTTGTACACGATCCCGACGGCGATGACGATGGCGAAAGCGGTGAGGATGCCGGTGAACACCAGCACGAACGATGCCGTGGTGTCCAGGAAGCTCTGCAATGCGATCGTCTTGACGCTCACCGTGCTCACTTTCGGGAACTGCTTGAGCTGCGCATAGGTCTCGTCGGCCCGCGACGGCTCCAGCGACAGGGCGGCCGCCGAGACCGCATCGCCTTCGCGCAGCAGCCGGCGCAGGGCGCGGACGTCCATATACGCCGACATGCCCACGAGCTCGTTGACCAGGCCCGCCACCGGGACCTCGCGCTGCACGCGCTCTCCTTCGAGCACTTCGATGCGTACGCTGTCGCCGGCGCGCGCACCCAGCCGTTCGCCCAGCCGGTCGGTGAGCAGCACCCCCTGCGCCGGCAGCGGGATCGGCTCGAGGTTGGCGTCGAGCAGCCGGCGCAGCTCGCCCTCGGGCGACAGTCCCAGCAGCCCCGTGCGGTAATCGCGATGCCCCACCCGCAGACGCACGGGGACTGCGCGCATCCCTTCCACCGCCCTCACACCGGCCACGCGCGCCAGCTCGCGCACCGCGCGGCCATCGACCGGCTCGGTGAAGCTGACCAGCGCGTCGCCGCGATCGATGAGGCCGAACTGGACCGCGATCATATAGTCGATCGCGTCCATCCAGAACAGGCCCAGAACGGTGATCGGCAACGCCAACGCGATCCCCGCGCAGGTGAACAGGGCCCGGAACGGACGTCCAACGATGTTGCGCGCGACCATGCGGCCCTGCGGGCTCAGCCAGTGCGCCGCCCACAGGCGCTCGATGAAGGAGCGCTTGTACGCGCGCGGGGCGGGCGGCCGCATCGCCTCGGCCGGGGCGAGCCGCACCACACCGCGCACTGCACTCAGAGCGGCCAGAACCGCCGCGGCCAATGTCACGCCACCGGCCAGCGCGAGTACCCAGAGCTGAATCCGGAATTGCATCAGCGGAAGGCGAAAGAACAATACGTAGTTTGCCGTCATCAGCTTGCCGAGCCAGATCCCCAGCATCGCGCCCCCTGCGATGCCCGCCAGGGTGATCAAGGAGACGAACTTGAGGTAGTGCACGGCAACCTCGCGATTGTCGAGTCCCAGCGCCTTGAGCGCGGCGATCTGCTCGCGCTGTGCCGCAATCACCCGTCCCAGCACCACGTTGAGCAGGAACGCCGCTACCGCGAGGAACACCGGCGGAATGGTCGTTGCCATCATCCTCTGCTGCTCGATTTCGTCTTGGACGAAACGGTTCGAGAGCTGCTCCGCGCGCCCATAGGCGCCGAGCGAACCGTACGGCAGCAGCAGCTGGTCGAGCGCCTGGATGACCCGCTCTTGCGAGGCGCCCGGCGCGAGCCGCACTGCCACGTCGTTGAATGCGCCCTCCATGTTGAACGCCGCTGCCAGCGCATCGTGCGCGACCCAGAGGATCCCGAACTGGCGATCGTCGGGCAGCGGATCGCCGCTGCGGATGGAGTAGACGTACTCGGGAGACAGCGCGATCCCCACCACGTGCAGCACTTCGTATTTGCCGTTGATCAGCGCGCGCAGGCTGGCACCGGGCGCGAGCCCGCTGGCCTGAGCAAAGCCTTCGCTCAACAGCGCTTCGTCCAGCTTGTCTGGATCCGGCCAGCGTCCCAGACGCAGATGCAACCGGTTGAGCTGCGGCTGTCCCCCGGGTGGGAGTGAAATCATCCGCCCTACCGGGGGTGCGGACACGCGCGGCACGTCCAGCGTGGCGTCGAAGACGATGCGAAGTTCGACCTCCGCCACGCCGGGGATCGCGGCGAGCTTCGGCTGCAGCGCTGCCGGGGCCCGCTTCAAGCTGGCGAAGACATCGGCAAAGTGCGACTGCTCGTAATAGGTCTGCTGGGACAGCCGCAGCGAGTCGTAAGTAGACAGCGCTGCCACCAGCGCAGCTACTCCGCACGCAACCACCAGCGCGATGGTGAGCACCTGGCCTTTCATCCGGGCGAGGTCGCGCAGCAGCTTCTTGTCCAGGGTTCTCACCAGGCGAGCTCGTCCGGCGACAGCCTCTTCGCGTTGACTTCGGTACTCGCGATGCGCCCGTCGGCCAGGCGGATGACGCGGTCCGCCATTCCCGCGATGACGGCGTTGTGCGTGATCACCACTACCGTCGTCGCCAGCTCGCGGTTGACCCGGGCGATGACCTCGAGCACGAGCTTGCCGGTGGCGTAATCCAGGGCACCGGTCGGCTCGTCGCACAACAGGCACTCGGGACGCTTGGCGATGGCCCGCGCGATCGCCACGCGCTGCTGCTCACCGCCGGAGAGCTGCGAGGGGAAGTGATCCAGCCGGTTGGCTAGCCCCACCAGCGTCAAGGCCTCGTCCGCGTCCATCGGGTCGTCTGCCAGCTCCGTCACCAGGACCACGTTTTCCCGCACGGTGAGACTGGGGATCAGATTGTAGAACTGGAACACGAATCCCACATGCTCGCGCCGATAGCGCGTCAGCTCGGACTCGTCGGCGGTGACGAGGTTGTGCTCGCGCCAGAACGCCGTCCCGCTGGTGGGCGTATCGAGGCCCCCGAGGATGTTCAGCAGGGTCGACTTGCCGCTTCCGGACGGCCCCAGCAGCACCACGAACTCGCCCTGCCAGATCTCGAGATCGATGGAGCGCAGCGCCGGCACCTCCACCTCCCCCATGCGATAGGTCTTGGTGAGGGCGCGTGCCGAAAACACTACGGGACCCATGTGGGGAGCGCGCGGACTTGGAGCCCCTTGGTGTTACCCCGGCCGCTTGCGGCCGGTGAACATGGATCTCACCAGATTCTCCCGGTGCGACAGGCTGGCGACGGCCACGCCGATCAGGTGCAGCACTACCAGCCCCAGCGTCACGTTGGCGAGCGTCTCGTGAACCTCTTCGAGCGTGTGCTCCGCTTGCTTGGACACACCGGCCATCCAGCTTGCCAGCGGTCCGGCGTGCTGATCGGCGCCATACACCAGCAGCCCGCTCAATGTGGTCGCCAGCAGCGCGATCAGCAGGGCGACCACCATCGCTCCCCCTCCGGGGCTGTGTCCGAGATAGCGCTTGGCGCGAAAGCGCATCGTGTCAGCGAGATAGCGCAGGACCACGGAGGGCCGATACACGAAGTCGGAAAACCTCGCGTGCTCGCGCCCGACGAAGCCCCACACCAGCCTCACCAGGATGAGGCCGAGCACCGTGTAGCCGGCCAGCACGTGAATCGGGCTGTCTACGGGCTCGACGAAGTAGGCAATGAAGAAGGCCGCCACCAGCAGCCAGTGAAAGACCCTGACGACCGGGTCCCAAACCCGCGTTTGCCCACTTTCACGCATCGCACCCCCTCCATGGAACACCGATCGAGGAAACCCCCTCGGTCTGGAGTCTGAGCCCCGAGGCGTGCGTGGGGTTGACGCAAGTCAAAGTCACAAGGGGGGCGTCCCGCGCTGCAGAGGTCGCACAGCACACCGACTCGAGCGGCCGCCGCCGCAGAGTTGCCATCAGGAGACGCATATTGCCTGTGGCCCTGCTCTGCCATTGTCGCGGACGAGATCAAGTTGAGCAAGCAGCGGCTGCCGCTTGACTTCGATCAACAAACGCCTGCTGACGGTGGGCTAACCTCTCACCCGGCGTTGCGTCGCATGAACAACGCAGGTCGACCCGCCGCCCAAGGAGAACCGGAATGAAAACGCGTCTCAGCAAGATCCCTTTGCGCCTGGCATCGATCGCCGCCGGGCTCGCGCTGACTGCCGCGCCTGGAGTTGCACTTGCTGCGGTGGGTATTCAGGGCACGCTCTCCAACTTCGACGTGTTCAACGACACGGCGTCGAACGCCTATGGCGCCGAACTCGAGCTTGAAGGCGTCCACTCGACCGACGTCACGAGCACCTACCCTTCCCACTTCAACCAGATTCTAAAGACCGACTTCACCAACGGTGCCGTATTCGGCACGCGGATCGACTACACGGGATACAATTTCAACGCAAGCTTCATTGCCCCGACGCCCGGGCAGTCGACCAATGGTCACTTCTGCGTGAACCTCGCGGGCTGCGAGCACTTCGGCTTTGCTTTGAGCGCGCAGCCGACGGCCACGCGCTACTTCTGGCGCGACCAGAACGGCGCCAGGATCGGCACCGTGCCGATGAGCGTTCCGAACGCAACCTGGACTTACGTCCCCGCGGTGCAAAACCAGCCCGCCCGACTGCAGGCGCAGATCGTGGTGCCGCAGCCGGAAATTCCCGAAGCGATGCTGCCCGATTCGGTCTGGGTCAAAGCCTATATCACGGAATCAGACGTGCCGGTGAAGCTGGAGGACCTGCTCTCGGGCAACGCTCTCATCGATAACGCCAAGGTGGAAACCGAATGGGCGCTGCTCGAAGGCGGAGTGCCGGATGTAGCCGAGGCCGACATTGGCGTCAACGCCGAGGCGGTGATTCGTCGTTACGAGTACTACAAGTACACGGGTCCCTACGATCCGACTGAACACTCGCCGCTCTCCGCCTTTGCCGGCGGCGAGCCTCCACCCGGTGAGCTCGGCGCATTCATCAGCGCCAACATGGTCGCCGCGAACCTGGCGGCGCCGGTACCCGAGCCCCAGACGCATGCCCTGCTGCTCGCCGGGCTGGGCGCGCTGGCCTTTGCGTCCCGCCGCCCTCTGAAGGCTTTGGCAACAGCCCCGTAACCTCGCGCAGCCCGCACCCGCGTATGCATGAAGGCTCGACGAAACGCGCACAGCCGCACATCAAGGCAAGACGCACTGAGCCGTGAAGCCGCCGATTCGTTGTCTTGCGGGTCTTGCTTTCATCGCGACGGCGTGCGCCATCGGACTTGTCCACGCGGGCGCGAGCGCACCCGAGACAGACCCGGTTCCAACTCCCGACAGGTCGGGTGATGCAAGGGCCGACTACGGCTCGTGGGCGGTGGACCCGACTGCACCAGGGCCGGACCTGCCTCCGCTCGGACGCTCGCTGTTCGACCATCTCGTAACCGAGTCCATCGCAGGCAGCAAGGTCTACCGCGTGCCGTTTCCTTTCTCTGCCTTGATCGATCGCATCCAGGCGCGCCTCGGACAACAGGAGTACAGCGGCGGCACTCGATTCGTGATGATTCCAATGGGCCGCTCGTTACAGCGTACGGCCGCTGCCCCGGATTTCTTCAAGTATCCACGCATCGTCTTCGCGGTGACAGGAGAACCCGCCACCGACGAACACGACGCCGGAGTGTTGCTCAAAGACCGTCTGTATCTCGGCTACGTCGAGAAGACCGCAATGCTCGAAGTCATCAGCTATAACGAAGCCGCTGGGCGCTTCGAGTTCCAACTGGTGAAGGACTACCGCGCCGGCGCCCAGCCGAAAGTGTTCTACGCCAACCGGGCGATCTGCATCGCCTGCCACCAGAACCATGCGCCGATCTTCTCCAAGGCGATTTGGGGCGAAACCAACGCGAATGGCCGGGTGGCGCAGCTGCTGCGCTCCCAGAGAAGCGACGTCCACTTGTCGGCGCAAACCAATATCGACTTCCCCGACGATATCGAGAAGGCGACGGTGCGAGCCAACACGCTCGTGACTTTGCAGAGTGTTTGGCAGCAGGGCTGCTTCGATGCGCACACTCGCGCGCAGTCACAGCGCTGTCGGGCCGCCGCGTTTACGGCGGTGCTGCAGTATGGCCTCTCCGGTGAACAGGACTTCGACTCGGCTGCGCCGAGCTATCAGCGCGACTTTGTGTCGACGTTCGGGCAAGTGTGGCGCGAGAGATGGCCGCAAGGATTGAGCGTGGCGCAACCGGATCTCCCCGACCGCAATCCCTTCGGCGGCACGACCTCGCCCTATGGCAACGGCGTCTCGGAAGAAATGTCCATCGACCTGGTCGCGGCATCGCATGTTTCCGCGGAGCTGGATCCGCTCAATCCCAGGCCGGCGCGAGAGATCTGGCGATTCTCGGGCGCCATGGACGCTTCTCGCTTCATCGCGGGTTGGGTGAAGTTTTTCTCGGACGACGATTTTCGCGCCTTGGACTCCCATCTGCTCCAACGAGGAGGGAGTCCGAGGGTTCAACGCTCTGCACATCACGCGCAGTGCACGGCGGTGCGGGACGGATCTGGCGCAAACGGCCTCACGCTGCAATGTACCAGGGATGCGGCCGCAGCCCGTGGCGTGGATCTTTCCGGTCGGTTCGATGCCGGCGGCAGCGGTCGCATCGACTGGATCAACTTCGGTTCGGCCGGCCAAAT
This sequence comes from Gammaproteobacteria bacterium, assembly GCA_041487115.1. GTDB lineage: Bacteria > Pseudomonadota > Gammaproteobacteria > Burkholderiales > SHXO01 > SHXO01. The sequence continues at coordinate 7,127 of JBGPMS010000009.1, read as the reverse complement.
AAGAGAAGTACGATTCGAGCGCGGTGCGGTGCAGCGGATGGGCTCGGAGTACGTCCTGCGCGCGGTTCCGAGTACGAAAAGGGGGCTCGCGCCGCGACTGCGTGACGGTCGAGCACTTGAGCGTGTCGAGATTCGCTGGCCTGCCGGCGCAGCGGAGGCGAAGCGGCCGAGCTCAATCGAGGCGCGCTTGGAAGTCATCGTGCGCGATGATTTTGCCCTCGCGCGTCAGGCCGTCGATCGGTTGCTTGCACGACAGCCTGCGCTGTTCGATGAGCTGCCGCTAGCGCGTGCGAGTCTGATGCGGGCGCTCTTCTCAGAGCTCGGCATGGCCGAACGCTCATGGTGCTGCGTCGATGACGCCGATATGCCATTTCCGACCATGGACCCGCCTGAGCTGAGCGCGAGCGCGATCCAGAACCCCGCCTTGCAGCCCTTTTTTCGCTACTGCGCGACGTGTCACCTGACGCACGAGCGATTTCCTCCCAACTTCCTGTCGGGCAGTGCGAACCAGGTCGCGGAGAATTTACGCCAGTGCGCGCCGCGCATCCTGGTGCGTCTTTCGGCTTGGCGTGCGCCAGCCGGCCAGCGGGTCAAATCACCCATGCCGCCGACGCTGGCCCTGCAAACGCTCGGCATGACGACGCAGCGATGGGCAGGCAGCTCGGAGCTCGAGCTCCTGCGCGACTATGTCGAGCGGCTGTCCCGGAAGGAAGGCGAGCCTGCGGGCGTCGCCGCGCTGTTGAAGGATGGCTACGAAGCGCTCCCGCAATGCCTGCCAGCGGCAAACTAGACCAGATCGGCTGTTCGACCATGCAGAGCCGCCAACGCATTGGCCTGGAAACGTTGAATCGTGGGTTGATCTGGATCAAATGGGCGACCGGATTTGCAACTATCTTCCGTCTATGACAACTCCTTTCGTACCCGCCGCCGACCGCTATCAGAGCATCACCTTCGAGCCCGCACTGATCGTCAAGCATCAGCGATCGGGGCCTCGTTACACCTCGTACCCGACGGCCGACCGCTTCGTGGAGAGCTTCGACGCCGAGGCATTTCAGCGTCACCTGGCGCAGCGCCGTAGCGACGCCGGCGCCGGGCCTTGGTCGGTGTATGTCCATCTGCCGTTCTGTGCGACCGTGTGCTACTACTGCGGATGCAACCGGATCGTCACCGGCAACACGAGCCGGGCCACCGGTTATGTCGACTACCTCGTGCGCGAGATCGCTATGCAGGGGCAGAGGCTGGGCGAGGAACGGACGGTGCGCCAGATGCACTGGGGTGGAGGCACTCCCACATTCGTGCCATACGAGGATATGGCCCGTCTCATGTCGGCGCTCCATGGCGAGTTCGACTTTCTTCCCCGAGCGGAGCTCGCGATCGAGATCGACCCGCGTACGGTGGATGCCACGGGAATGGCTCGGTTGGCGAACCTCGGCTTCAACCGCTTGAGCCTCGGCGTGCAGGATTTCGACCACGACGTGCAGGTGGCGGTCAACCGCGTGCAAAGCGAAGCCCAGACCTTGGCCGTGATGGAAGCCGCGCGCCATAGCGGGTTCCGGTCGATCAACGTCGATCTGATCTACGGCCTGCCACGCCAGACGTCCACCGGATTCGACCGCACACTGGACAAGGTGCTCGGCGCCAATCCCGATCGGATTGCGCTCTACAGCTATGCGCATCTGCCCGAACTGTTCAAGGCCCAGCGACAGATCGACGAGGCCTGGCTTCCATCGCCGGCGGCGAAGCTCGAGATCCTCGGCCTGGCGATCGACCGCCTGACCCGGGCGGGCTACCTCTACATCGGGATGGATCACTTCGCCAGGCCGGATGACGAGCTCGCGGTCGCGCAGCGCGAGGGCCGGCTGCAGCGCAACTTCCAGGGCTACTCGTCGAATGCAGATTGCGATCTGCTCGCTTTCGGCGTGTCCGGCATCGGGCAGGTGGGGGCGAGCTACTATCAGAACTACCGTGACCTCGCTGGATACTATGCTGCCGTCGACCGCGGTGTGTCGCCGGTCCAGCGCGGGATCGTGCTCAGCGCTGACGACACGCTACGCAGGGCAGTGATGCAGGCGCTGTTGTGCCGATTCGCGGTCGATATCGGGGCGATCGAAACAGACCACGCGATCGAGTTCGATCGCTATTTCCGGGACGAGCTGATCGAGCTCGACGAGCTCGCGCAGGACGGGCTCGTCACGCTGGGAAGGGAGCGGATCGCGGTTACGCCCCGGGGGCGGCTGCTGGTGCGCAACATCTGCATGGTGTTCGACCGCTACCTGCGCGAGGGGAAGGGCCGGGCACGCTATTCGAAAGTCATCTGACCGCGCGCCTGCGGACGTTGAGCGACGGCCTGATAACGGGCCTGGCGGCATACTTCCCGACCCAGACTCCGCGACCGGGGATTCCCGGCGATCCGGTGCACGGCATCGTGAAAGACTTGACCGACGAGCAGCTGCGTTTCCTCGCGGTCTATCTGCAATCCCTGTAAGCATCCCCACTGCGAAGTTCCCTCGGCCCGGTCGGCGGTTGCATTGATCTTCGTCAAGCGGCAGCCGGCCGATCGCGTTAACGTTGGTTCCCAGGGAACGTCGCTTCCAGCTCAAGAGGGCGCCATGAACGTGAACCGAGACAATTCCTGTCGTGGGGCTTTCGCGCCTCGGCGGCCGGCTGCAAGCTGGGCGTTGGTGACGGCACTATCGCTCGCCGGCCTGCTGTCACCGATGTCGGTGCGGGCCGCAGGAGACGCCGCGGCGGGCAAACAGGTCTACGACATGCGCTGCATTGGCTGCCACGGCGACGGAAAAGCGGCGAGCACCTTCGGTCCGAGCCTGACCGGCATCGTCGGTCGCAAGGCCGCAACCGGAGAGAGCGGTGTTCACTCGCGTGCTCTGATCGAATCCGCAATCACATGGGACGAGGCGTCGCTGCGCAGATTCCTCGCTGCCCCGACCAGGCAGGTGCCAGGCACCAACATGTCTGCCGACGTTCCCGACCCGCAGCAAATCGACGATCTCGTCGCCTACCTTCGTACCCTGCGCTGAAGTCTGCAGGCACCAGATGCCATCCGCTGTACAGCCGGTCCCGCCATACGCTCGAGGCTCAAGCGTGAGCAGGTGCTGCGGCGCGAGCCGGGCGCAAAGGACATAGACCATGCCGGGACTCTTCAGGATCGCCTACAAGCTGCTGGTCAACGACAAGGGCAAGTTCGCCGCGCTGATCGTCGGCTACAAGGCCGGCCTCGCAAGCTATCTCCAGGTGCTGGTCGCCGATCAGCAGCGATTCTCGGAGGGGCCTTGGACCTGCGGGACTGCGTCACGGCGCCGAGCCGGATCGTGATCCGGCGCAGCGCTGGCCCTCAGGCGTGACCCGGCTTTTCGACCAGGTAGCCCAGACCTCGAATGGTGCGGATCACCACGCCAGCCGACTCGATCTTCCGGCGCAACCGATGCACGAACACCTCGATGGCGTTGGGCCCTACTCCATCGCTGACGCCGTAGAGCCGGTCGGCCAGCTGATCCTTGCTCAGCACGCGCCCGGCGCCCAGCAGCAGCGCCTCGAGCAACGACACCTCGCGAGCCGAAAGCTCGAGCGCGTCGGCGCCGACGTAGGCGCGGCGCGCGGCCGTATCCAGCGTCAAGGCGCCGTGCGTGATGCGGGCAGTGGTCGCGGACTGCGCTCTGCGCACCAGGGCACGTACGCGCGCTTCGAGCTCCGAGAGGTTGAAGGGTTTGACCATGTAGTCGTCGGCACCCAAGTCGAGCCCGGTGACCCGGTCCTCAACCCCGTCGCGCGCGGTGAGGATCAGAACCGGAGCCGACGAGGAGCGCCGGCGCAGGCGCCGCAGCACCTCGAGGCCATCGAGTCCAGGCAGGCTCAGGTCGAGCACCACGAGGTCGAACGAGTGAGCCGACAGCAGGTCGTCGGCAAGTTTGCCGTCCTGCGCGGTGTCCACCGCGTAGCCGGCATGACGAAGGGAACGGTCCAAGCCGTCGCACATTACAGGGTCGTCTTCTACAACCAGGATGCGCATAGTTTCCTCTATCGGGTAAGGTTGCTGTCAGAGACGCGAATCCGGTGACCGGTTGCGCACGCCCACGTTGCACGCACGTGAGCGCGCTCCCGAACCAAACAGCGATTCCCCAGCGATTGCCTTCTGCAGCGATTGCCTTCTGCGAGGCTGTCATTAAAGCAGGCGGATGTAAGCGGGATATTTCAAGCGGCGGGCGTTTGGTAACGATGTGTTGCAGGCCTGCGGCCATGATGCCGGCGCACCACATTCCCGCCACCTAGTCAATATCCCCCGGCTCTGCCGGGGGCCTTGAGTTGTGAGCCGCTCAAAGCGGCTGATCGGGGTCGCTAACGCGGCCCCGAGTCCAATGGGCCACCTCGCCGGTGGCCGCTTAACGCCATAGGTCTCGCTGACATTGGTGTCCACTCAGCGCAGGCATCCAGCCGCTCCGGGGCGCTAATCCTGGGTCAGCCAGGCGTACAGCGGGCACCAGCCGACCAGACCGGTGAGCAGCGGCGGCACGCCGATCAACCCGACCCAGCGCAGGTTGCTGTGTAACAGAAAGATCAGACTGAGCAATGCCACGCCGACGACAACGCGGATCGACCGATCAATCCGACCCATATTTGGAGCCATTCGGCATCCTCCGGGCTGCGGCCTAGCGTGACAGCCGCAATAGTGGCCAAGTTTGCAGCAGAATCCGGTGCCCAGCTTGACCTGGATCAAGCGTCACCGCACAGCGTGCCGCAATCTACGCGTTGGCAGCTGGTTGGGGAGCGCACGGTGCGGTGGCGGGGGACATGCCCGACTAGGCTGCTGCAAGGCTCGATCACGCTATGAGTATTCACACCTCAGGACATCGTCCCGGCGACTCGCCGCGGCATGCTGACGCGGCGAGCCACGAGTGGCCCGTGCGCCGCGGCAGCCTGCTCCACTGGGTCATGTTTGCGATTCTTCTTCTGACGATCCCGGCGTTCTACCTGCAGCTCGACGCGGTGGAAGCAGTCTGGCGCCGGACCGGATCGCTGCTCTACGCATTCGTATCCCTGTCTTTCCTGCTCGATCTCGTCTACCGCCTGCATAGCCGCCGCGATCGCGACCGCCCCTGGAACATCTGGCTGGATGCGGCGCTCATCGTCGGGACCGCAGGCAGCGCGTTGTCGCCGGGCAGCTGGTCGGACGCGGGTTGGGCGCTGCGCTCGGCGCTGCTGATCGTGATCGTGCTGCGCCTGATCGTGTTTCTGCGCCGGCTGTTTTCACCGCACGACATCGTGTATTTGCTCGGGCTGGGCGCCGGCATGCTGGCGCTGGCCGGAGCGGGATTCTATTGGCTGGAGCCCACCGTCCACTCCTATGCCGACGGGCTCTGGCTCGCGTTCGAGAGCGGCGCCACCGTGGGCTACGGCGACCTCGTGCCGACGACTGCGTCGTCGCGCCTGTTCGCCGCGTTCATGGTCCTGCTCGGCTACGCGCTGATGTCCCTGGTTACCGGCGCGATTGCCGCTGCCTTCGTCGGTGAGGACGAGAAGCGACTGCAGCGCGAGCTGCACGAGGACATCAAAGCGCTGCGCAACGAAGTCGGCGACTTGAGGACTGCATTGGACGCCCAGGCAACCAGGGAGCGCGATGCGACACGGTAGCGTTGCGCTGCCCAGGAGCACGGCCAGTGTGGTAGCCGCGCTTTCTCACGTGCTCGCGCGCCGGGCCAGGCTTGGTGAACGCGAAAACTTGCTGGCCCCGATGTCCGGTCCAGCCGAAGGGGCGCATGAGGCGCATCCAGCATCATCGCGCGCACAGGAGTCTCCTCGAAGACAGCCGATCAGGTCCACTCCTGACGATACCTGGTTTGGACTTGCGCATAGCTTGACCAATATCAATACCCGACTGTTCCGTCAGGGTACATTCCCCGTGCGGGTCTCGACACTTATCCATACACAATCATCGGAGGAGGCGAAAGTGCGTTTATCCGTACTGGCAGCAGTGCTGGGCGCCGTCGTGGCCGCCGGCTCGTCGGTGGTCGCCACGGCCAAGGATACCTTTACCATCGGGCTCAGCAACGGCTGGGTCGGCAGCGAGTGGCGCACGCAGATGATCGACGAGGCGGAGGCAGCCGCGCAGGAGTGGGCCAAGAAGGGCATCAAGGTCAAGACCATCGCGCAGAGCTCGAACGTCGACGTGCCTGGCCAGATCGCGCAGGTGCGCAACTTCATCAATCAGGGTGTCGATGCGATCATCGTCAACCCGAACAGTCCGACCGCCTTCGATCCGATCTTCGCTCAGGCGAAAGCGAAGGGCATCCTGGTCATCGCCACCGATGCCGAAGTGTCTTCGAAGGACGCCATCTACGTCGGCATCGACCAGAAGGGTTGGGCCATGCAGTCGGCTGACTGGCTGGCCAAAACGCTCAAAGGCAAGGGCAACGTGGTGGCCATCAACGGCGTCGCCGGCCACCCGGCCAACCAGGCCCGCGTCGCCGGCTATCGCGCGGTGTTCGCCAAGCATCCGGGGATCAAGATCCTCAACGAGGCAAATGCCAACTGGGACGAAGCGCAAGGGCAGCAGGCGATGCAGAACCTGCTCGCGACCTACCCTCAGATCAACGGCGTCTGGGTGCAGGATGGCATGGCTGCTGGCGCCTGGCGCGCGCTGGAGGACGCCAAACGCACCGATATCGCCGCCACCGGCGAGATCCGCGTCGACTTCCTCAAGACCTGGAAGGCGAAGCAGTACAATAGCGGCGCGTCGGTAAACCCGCCCGGCTGCATGGCGAGCGCGCTCAACGTCGCGGTGCTGCGGCTCCAGGGCCGAGAATTCAAGGACGGGATCTTCCAGGGACAATATGGCAACGCGCTCTATATCCCCATCCCTTTGATCGACAGCACCAACTTCGAAAAGACCTACGAACAGTGGAAGGACAAACCCGGGTATATCTCGGTCAGCACCATCGTCACGCCGGGGCAAGCCGAGGAGATGTTCTTCAAGAAAAAGTAGCGCCGTAGCCCCACCGCGCACATGCCTGTCCTGGAGGCGAGCGGGGTTCGCAAGCAGTTCGGAGGCGTGGTCGCCCTCGCAGGCGCGCAGTTCACGCTCGAGGCGGGTGAGGTTCACGCTCTCATCGGCT
>JBGPMS010000008.1:0-34039 GCA_041487115.1 Gammaproteobacteria bacterium | reverse complement strand
TGCCTTGAAAGCGGCATCGTTGCTGACCGCCTTGACGATGTCCTGACAGTCGTCGAATACGCCGCGGATGCCGATGTTGAAGATATTGGCATCCTGCAGCGAATACATCTGCGCGGTCTGGAACGGGCTCATCTTGCCGTATGGCGAGAGCATGAACACGCGCAGCCCGCGCTTGCCGCGCATGGCGTACTCGGCGGCCGAGCCGGTGTCCCCCGACGTCGCGCCCACGATGTTGAGTTGGCTGCCCGTCTTCGCCAGCACGTACTCGAACAAATTCCCCAGCAGTTGCATGGCGAGGTCCTTGAACGCCAGCGTGGGGCCGTAGGACAGGCCCAGCAGAAACACCTCCGGTTGCAGCGGCCTGACCGGAGTGATGTCGGCCGTGCGGAACTGGGCAGGCGTGTAGGTGTGCTCGACCAGCGCCTCGAGGTCGGCCTCGGGAATATCGTCGGCGAAACGGCGCAGGATCTGGAAGGCAAGTTGGGCGTAAGAGAGCTTCCGCCAGCGCAACAGCTCGTCGGGGCCGACCTTCGGATAACTCTCTGGCATCACGAGACCGCCGTCGGGCGCCAGGCCCTCCAGCAGGATTTGGGAGAAGGGCGCGGGTGCCAACCCGCCCCGGGTGCTCACGTAACGCATCACGCCGGCCGCCTCTTTGATCGTCTCGAGTCGCAACCGCAGCCTCGCCTGCGTCCGGCCGCGATCGCTTTACCGTCGATCCCCAGCACGTTGGGGCCCGTCGCCGGGTAGCTCACGCGGCCAATTCCTCGAGGCGGATGCGCGTTACCTGGCCGAGATTGACCGGGAGTCGCTCGATGCGTGCAATGGCCGCGTTGACGTTCTTCTCCACGGTCAGGTGGGTGAGCATGATGATGTCCACCTGCTCTTCACCCTCGCCGGGCTCTTTCTGCACCATCGCGTCGATCGAGATGGAGAGGTCGGCGAGAATCCGCGTGATATCGGCCAGAACACCAGGGCGGTCGAGTACCCGTAGCCGCAAATAGTAGGCCGTCTCGACCTCTTCCACCGGGAGGATCGGCGTGTCCGACAGCGCGTCGGGCTGGAACGCAAGGTGCGGCACGCGATGTTCCGGGTCGGCGGTGTGCATCCGCGTCACGTCGACGAGATCGGCCACCACTGCAGACGCGGTCGGCTCGGCGCCGGCGCCGGCGCCGTAGTACAACGTCTGCCCCACGGCGTCACCCTTGACCAGCACGGCATTCATCACGCCCTCCACGTTGGCGATCAGCCGGCGTGCGGGGATCAGAGTCGGATGCACACGCAGCTCGATGCCCTTGGCGGTGCGGCGCGTGATACCCAGCAACTTGATCCTGTAGCCCAGTTCTTCGGCGTAGCGAATGTCCTGGCGGGTCAGCCTGGATATCCCCTCCGTATACGCCTTGCTGAACTGCATGGGAATGCCAAAGGCAATGGCGGACATGATGGTGAGCTTATGCGCGGCGTCGATGCCTTCGATGTCGAAAGTCGGGTCGGTCTCCGCGTAGCCACGCTCCTGTGCCTGCTTGAGCGCCTCCTCGAAGCTCACGCCCTTCTCGCGCATCTCCGACAGAATGTAGTTGCTGGTACCGTTGATGATGCCGGCGATCCATTCGATGCGGTTGGCAGTCAGGCCCTCACGCAACGCCTTGATGATCGGGATGCCGCCGGCCACGGCCGCCTCGAAGGCCACCATCACGCCGCGCGCCTGAGCCGCGGAAAAAATCTCGGTTCCGTGCTGGGCCAGCAGAGCCTTGTTGGCGGTGACGACATGCTTGCCGTTCTCGATGGCGCGCAGGATGAGATCTTTCGCGATCTTGGTACCCCCGATCAACTCGACGACGATGTCGATGTCGGGGTTGCCGACTACGGAGAACGCATCGGCGGTCACCTCGGCAGCAGCGCCGACGATGCGCCTGGCGCGGTCCAGGTCCTTGTCGGCGACGACTTTGAGGGTAATCGCACGTCCGGCACGGCGCGTGATCTCTTCCTGGTTTCGACGCAGCACCGCGAACGTGCCGCCACCCACGGTCCCGATGCCGAGCAAGCCGACGTTGATGGGCCTCATTCGAAGTCTTTGCGGAAGGAGAAGGACGGGATCACGAAGCCTTCCCGGAAATAGAACTTGTGGGCCCTCGTGCGCTGCGTGCCCGAGTCCAGTTCCATGGTGCTGCAGCCGCGGCTGCGCGCCAGCTTCTCGAGAAAGGCGAGCAACGCGTGGCCGACTCCGCTCGAGCGGAAGCCCTCATCGGTCACCAGATCGTCGACGTAGAACTTGTGCCCGACGTGGGTGTTTTCGAAGTAGCGGAAGACGGCCACGCCGACGACCTGGTCCTCCCTGACCACGACGCACATCTCTCCGCCGGAGGCGAACACTGTCTGCATTTTGCCGACGTAGTCGCGCGGCATATGCGGGCGCAACTGGCGGTGTACGCTTTCGGCGCGCTCCAGCCAGTCGGGCTCGACCAGCTGCCGGTCGTCGTCGGTGATACGAATGATTTCCATGGTGCAGTGAGCCGGAAGGCCGAGGGGCCGGGTCCGCTGCGCGGCCCCAACGGCAAGTGGAGGATCAAACGGCGGCCGCGACCTTCAACACACCGTCGCGGCGGAACATGTCGCGTATGCCACGGATCGCCTGGCGGGTGCGTGCCTCGTTCTCGATCATGCTGAACCGCACGTGGTCGTCGCCGTACTGGCCGAAGCCGATACCCGGCGACACGGCCACCTTGGCATCCGCGAGCAGCTTCTTGGCAAACTCGAGCGATCCCATCTCGCGGTAGGCGTCCGGGATCGGCGCCCAGACGTACATCGTGGCCTTCGGCACCCGGACGTTCCAACCCACGCTGTCCAGCCCGCTGCAGAGCACGTCGCGACGCTTCTGGTAGGTCATGCGGATCTGCTCCACGCAGTCTTGCGGGCCTTCCAGAGCCACGATAGAGGCGACCTGGATGGGCGTGAAGGTACCGTAGTCGTGGTAGCTCTTGATGCGCGCGAGCGCGCCTACGAGGTCGGGGTTGCCGACCATGAATCCCACGCGCCAGCCGGCCATGTTGTAGCTCTTGGACAGCGTGAAGAACTCAACCGCCACGTCCTTGGCGCCCGGCACCTGCATGATGGACGGCGCGCGATAGCCGTCGAACACGATGTCGGCATAGGCCAGGTCGTGCACGACATAGATGCCATGCTCCCTGGCCAACGCCACGATGCGCTCGAAGAAGGACAACTCCACGCACTGGGTGGTCGGGTTGCTGGGGAAATTGAGAATGAGCATCTTCGGCTTGGGATAGGAATCCGTGATCGCCTTGGTGAGCTCATCGAAGAAGTCCACCCCCGGCAACATCGGCACATGCCGGATGTCCGCGCCGGCGATAACCGGGCCGTAGATGTGGATCGGGTAGCTCGGATTGGGCACCAGCACGATGTCGCCGGAGGCCAGCGTGGCCAGCGCCAGGTGCGCAATGCCTTCCTTGGAGCCGATCGTGACGATAGCTTCGCGGTCGGCATCCAGCTCGACCTCGTAGCGCCAGCGGTACCAGTTGCAAATCGCCTTGCGCAACCGGACGATGCCCTTCGAAACCGAATACCGGTGCGTATCGCCGCGCTGCGCGGTTTCGATCAGCTTGTCCACGATGTGCTTGGGCGTGGGCTGGTCGGGGTTGCCCATGCCGAAATCGATCACGTCTTCGCCGCGCTTGCGGGCGGCGGCCTTGAGCTCGCCCGTGATGTTGAAAACATAGGGCGGGAGGCGTTTGATGCGGGGGAACTGCTCCACTGCAGGGGCTCCAAAGGATCGATCTTGAAAGAACCAATTTCTTAAGTTTGCTTAAGTTTATGATGTTAAAGTTATAATAGTACCGGACACCGACTCCTCCCGCAAATCCTGACAGTGAAGCTGCACCTCGCGCGCGCCGAAGGCCGCAATCTCTTTTCCGGTTACGGACCGGGCTACGTGGCCGTCAACGGCACCCGCCACGAGCGTAACCTGATCGTACTTCCGGACCGCATTCTGGATTGGGAGGCGACCCGCTTCGAGGAGTTGAATGAAGCGGCTTTCTCCGGTCTTGCCCTATTGCCGCTCGAGATTCTGATACTTGGCACCGGAGCGCGGCTTCGGTTCCCTCCTCCCTTCCTTACGCGCGCGGTCCATGCTGCCGGGATCGGGCTCGAGGTGATGGACACCCATGCGGCGTGCCGGACCTACAACATACTCCTGTCGGAGGACCGCCGCGTGGGGGCAGCGCTGCTGATCGGCTCGCCGGCCTGAGGATCGCGCTCAGGCGGCGGCTCTCTGCTGGATCAGCGCCAGCGGACTGAACCCGACCCGGATCGCGCCCCAATGGCGTCCGCCGAGATGGATCGGCATGCTCAGATCGACCAGCACTTCACCCGTGTCGCGCAAGTAGGTCTGCATCAACATCGGCCCGGTGTTGGATGCGGCCCGCAGTTCGGTCGGCTTGTTGAACATGCGCTTGTCACGGCTCTGAACCAGGTCGACAGCCGGGTCGCCGGTGAGCGGACGCGACGCTTTCTTGATGTGCGTCGGAGAATAGCCGTTGACATCCACCGCGATGGCAAAGGCACAGCCCTCGATCCGCTGCATCAGTTCCTCGAACAGGTCCCGAAGACGTGCCTCCACCTGCCGGTCGTACCGGGTGTGGTACTTGGGTGGGTTGGTGTTGGAGATCGGCTCGTATTGCCGGTCGAACACATCGACACCCTGGGTAAGCTGCTCCGCAAGGTAGGTCCCAATGCGGTCGCGATACTCCTCGGTGGCACGCAGGCTGCGGTCGAAGGCGCTGTCGCCGATATGAAAGCGCGAGACGACTTCGAACACACCTTCGGTGACAGTCGACAGGTCACGGGACGAGGCTTCCGAGTCCTTCATCTGCATCGAGACGTTTCCGCTCAGCCCCTGGATCTGCGACACCTGGTCGTGGATGCGGGCGTTGGCGGCCTCCAGGTTGCGCATGGCCTCCGAGATTTCGCGCAGTTGCCGGTTCATGATCGAGAAATCCTGCACCAGACGCTCGAAGTTGCCGGACGACTTCTGCACCACTTCGCGGGTATGCTCGGCGTCCGCGTTGATCTTCACCGTTTCGGTCTGGGTGCTGGACACCAGCCCGATGATGCGCTCGGTATTGTCGGCAATCACGCCGGTGGCCGATTTCACCTTCTCCGCCAGCTTCCGCACCTCGTCCGCCACCACTGCGAAGCCGCGGCCGACCTCGCCTGCCCGTGCCGCCTCGATGGCGGCGTTCAACGCCAGCAGGTTGGTCTGGTCGGAGATATCGTTGATCAGCAGGCCGATGTCGCGGATCCCGGCAGAATGACGCGACAGTTCGTGCACCGTGGCGTTGAACTGCTGCAACCGATGCCCGATCTGCTGTATGCGCTCGGTCACCTCCAGCAGCTCCTGGTATGAGGCCTGAGCAGCATCCAGATGCGCTGCGGTAGCTGCCGAGATCGCGCTCGCATTCTGCGAAACACTGCCGATCGCACCGTGGACCTCGCCGCTGGAGTTGAAGATGACGGCGGTGAGATTGCCCTGCTCCGACGCGCTGCCTGAAGTGTCGTGGATGCGCCGGCCCATCTTGGCCGACTCGATGGCGATACTCACCGACAGGCGCCGCACGTCGAATATCAATTCCCGCACGCGCGTCAGGAAGGCGTTCAGCGCCTCGGCCAGCCGCGCGGCCTGGTACTGGCCGGACACGCGGAGCTCGCGGCTGAGATCGCCGCGCCCCGCGCCGAACTCCGCAAACAGCGCCGTCATTTCCTGCATCGGGCGCAACAGCTGCGCCCTGGCCAGCAGCCAGCCACACCAAACGGTAGCGAGGACCAAGACGAGCACTCCCACTGCAAGCCACATCTGGCGTGCGGCCAGTGCCTGCAACTCGCCTGCGTGCTGCACTCCAGGAGCGGCAGCGATGCTGCGCAGATCTGCCGCCTCGAACCAAAGCAGTCCGCTTATCGCGAGCGCGCCAAGCACCGGGAGCAGCGCCAGCCCAAGAAACCTCAAGGACGGCGAGGTCGTGCCCCGCTCGCAGTCGTTACCGTGACGGCCCATGGCCATGTTTCAAACTCCCAGGGGTCAAAGGGACGCGTGAAGACAAGCAGCGTTGCGCGGCCGCCGCGACCGCCAGTCCCTATAACGAACCCTGGAGAGAGAACTTTAGACGCCGCGCGACCGCGGCTCAAACCGCTGCGAGAGCCTTCAAGTGCGCGACGGCGCTGCGCCCCAGTGCGCTGAGGTTGTAGCCGCCCTCCAGCATCGAAACGACGCGGCCGCTAGCATGCTTCTCGGCGAGGGCCATGATCTGCCGCGTGACCCAAGCATAGTCCGCCTCCACCAGCCCGAGCGAGGCCATGTCATCCTCGCGGTGGGCGTCGAAACCGGCAGAAACGAACAGCGCCTGGGGGCCGAACCGCTCCAGGGCAGGCAACCAATGAAGCTCCACCGCCTGTCTGAAGCCGGCACCGTCGGTGTAGGCGGGGAGCGGAATGTTGACCATCCGCTCGCTCCGCCCGTCGATGCCGCTATAGGGGTAGAACGGATGCTGGAAGGTGGACACCATCAGCACGCGCTCATCGTGCCGAAAGATGTCCTCGGTCCCGTTGCCATGATGGACATCGAAATCCACCACCGCCACCCGCTTCAGGCCGTGCGCCTCCAAGGCATGGGCGACGCCCACTGCCAGGTTATTGAAAAAGCAAAAACCCATAGCGCGCCGCTGCTCTGCATGGTGGCCGGGGGGGCGAACGGAGCAGAAGGCGTTGCGCGCCTTGCCCTCCAACACCAGGTCGGCGGCAAGCACACTCGCGCCCGCGGCACGCAGGGCAGCGGTGTACGTATACGGATTCATTGCCGTATCGGGGTCGAGATGAACCACCCCGGCTGCCGGGGAAGAGGCGGCGATCGCGTCCACGTAGTCCGGTTGGTGCACGCGGACAAGCTGCTCGCGCGTCGCCAGCGGCGCCTCGTACTCGGTCAGGCAGCCGATCACCCCTGCGGCGATCAACTGGTCCTCGATCGCCAGCAGTCGCTCGGGGCACTCCGGATGGTGACGCCCCATGTCGTGCCGCTGGCAGTCGCGGTGGGTGATAAAAGCAGTGGGCATCGGAGAACGGCGGGGTTCAGACATCGATGTTCGACGACGATAGGCATCCTAGGAGTTCACCAAGCCGAAGTCCACCGGGATCGATTGAACCATTCGACTCGCCGACGACTCTCAGCGCACGCGCCGTGCCTGCGGGAGCCATCTCGCAATGGCACGCTTCCTGCATCTCGCGCGCTCGGCGCGCCGGACTATGATCGCCCTCGGCGCGCCGGATTATCATGGTGGCCGCCCCTGGGCAGGTGCCTCTGGTGATGGACGTTTTGCCGAGTGAGAGCTCCGCGCTGGCTGTGCCCTCGCCCGTGCGATCCTGGTATCCGGTGCGCGTGAGATTGCGCGAGGGTACGGAGATCGCAATTCGTCCGATCGGGCCCGACGACGCCGAGCGCGAACAGACCTTCATACATTCGCTATCGCCTCAATCGCGCTATTTCCGCTTCATGAACACGCTTCGGGAGCTACCCCCAGACATGCTGTATCGCTTCACCCATCCGGACTTCCAGCACGAGATTGCGCTGGTGGCATTAGTCGGCGAGGGTGCGGCCGCACTGCAGATCGGCGTGGCCCGCTTCGCGGCCGATCCCGGTCGTGCCAGCGCCGAATTCGCGGTCGCGGTGGCGGACAAGTGGCAGAACCGCGGCGTGGGCAGCCGCCTGCTGTGTGAGTTGCTGCGCGCGGCTCGGGCCGTGGGGATCAACCAGCTCCGCGGTGACATCCTCGCCAGCAATAGTCGCATGCTGGCGCTCATGGCCGCGCTTGGGTTCGATATCCAGGCGGCCCCGGAGGACCCGTCCCTGCGGCGCGCGGTAAAGACCGTAGAGACCATTGACGGCTCAACCGTGCCGTCCTCAATCCAAGGACCCTGAACCGATGCAGCGAGATTCTCTTGCGACGCGACTATCGGCAGCGGACCGCGGAAGCCGGCGCTACCAGCCCACGGCCACCCCAGCCACCCCGGCTACGCCCGGGGCTGTGCTTTCGGTCGCCCGACATGCACTGCAGCAGGTGGTGGACCAGGTCGGCAGCATCATTCTGGGCAAGGAGCGGCAGATCCGACTCACGCTCGCTTGCCTGCTCGCGCGCGGCCACCTGCTGATCGAGGACTTGCCGGGAGTCGGGAAAACCACCCTGGCCCATGCGCTGGCGGGGTCACTGGGCCTGCGCTTCCAGCGCATCCAGTTCACCAGCGACCTGCTGCCGGCGGACATCATCGGCGTGTCCATCTTCGACCGTCAAACCGGCTCTTTCAAATTCCACCCCGGCCCGATCTTCGCCCAGATGATTCTCGCCGACGAGGTCAACCGTGCCACGCCCAAGGCCCAGAGCGCGCTGCTGGAGGCGATGGAGGAGCACCAGGTCACCACCGAAGGTGAAACGCGCGCGTTGCCTGAGCCGTTCTTCGTGATCGCCACGCAGAACCCCTCTTACCAGATCGGTACCTTTCCGTTGCCGGAGTCTCAACTCGACCGCTTCCTGATGTGCCTGACACTCGGTTACCCGGAGCCGCATGCCGAACGCCTGTTGCTGGAAGGCCGCGATCGACGCGACATGATGGCAGAGCTGACACCCTGCATGAGCACCGCCGACCTGTTCACCCTGCAACGATCGGTGCGCGAGGTGTTTGCCTCCCCTGCACTGTTCGACTACCTGCAGGCCTTGATCGCGCATACTCGCCAATCGCCGGAGTTCGTGATGGGCTTGAGCCCGCGCTCAGGCTTGAATCTGCTGCATGCGGCACGCGCCTGGGCCTTTCTGGAGGGCCGTGCTTACGTGCTCCCTGAAGACGTGCAGGCGGTGCTGCCGAGCGTGGTCGGCCATCGTCTGCAGGCGGCGGCTGGCGAGCGTGCGCGAGACGGCGAGGAGGTCGCGCGCCGTTTGCTGGTCGAGGTTGCCATTCCCTGACTCGGGGCAGGCAGGC
The DNA here is from genome assembly GCA_041487115.1 of Gammaproteobacteria bacterium. Taxonomy (GTDB): domain Bacteria; phylum Pseudomonadota; class Gammaproteobacteria; order Burkholderiales; family SHXO01; genus SHXO01. Next base: position 25,009 of record JBGPMS010000008.1, on the reverse strand, counting down.
TGAATGAGCCTCGTGCTCCCCCCTCGTTTTTCCCGGTGGCTGTGGCGCCCGCGCCGCCCCGAGGCCGGGCCTGTCACGCTCACGCAGCGTCGTGTCTACGTCCTTCCCACCGGCGCCGGGCTGCTGTTCGCCGGCACGGTGCTGGTAATGCTGCTGGGCTGCATCAACTACAACCTCGGCTTGGGCTACGTCCTCACCTTCCTCGTGTGTGGAATGGGAGTCGTCTCGATCCTGCACACCTTCCGCAACCTCGCCCAACTGCAGCTGAAGGGCGGGCGCCCGGAACCGGTCTTTGCCGGCGACGACGCGGTGTTTCCTGTGCTGCTGGTGAATTCTGGCGGCTTGCCTCGGTATTCCATTGGCCTGGCGGCGGCAGAGCTCGCGGCAACCTACATCGAGGCTCGCGCCAATGAGACCACGGTGGCACAAGTGCGCGTCCCCACGCAGCATCGAGGCCGGCTGGCGCTGGGCCGGCTACGCGTGTTCACTACCTTTCCCCTGGGCCTGTTCGTCGCCTGGTCGAATGTCGAGCTGGACGTGCAGTGTCTGGTCTATCCGCGCCCCGAGCCAGGCCGCGTGCCGCTGCCTCCACCACGCGCCGGAGACGCCGAGGGCCTGGAGAGCGGCACGGGCCAGGACGATTTCGCCGGCCTGCGCAAGTACCAGGCGGGAGATTCGTTGCGCCACGTGGCCTGGAAAGCCGTGGCACGCGGCCGGCCCGTGATGACCAAGCAGTTCTCCGGCCTGGCCGCGGGTGAGTTGTGGCTGGAATGGGACCAGTTGCCCCCGGATCTGCAGACCGAGGCACGGCTGTCCCGTCTCACCCGCTGGGTACTGGACGCGACGCGTGTCGGACACGCGTATGGACTGCGCCTGCCGTCGGCCGTCATCGTGCCCGGGATCGGCCCGGCCCACCAGGAACAATGCCTGACCACGCTGGCGCTGTTCAAGAGATGACCACCCGGATCGATTCCATGCCGTTGCGCCGCGGGTGGATGTACGGCTTGCTCGCGGCAATGCTTGCCGTGCTCGCACCGCATGTGCAGCGCATTCCTCTGTGGGTCTCGATCACGGTCGCCGGTCTGCTGGCCTGGCGCGCCTGGCTGGCCTGGCGAGGAGGTGCCCTGCCAGGGAAATGGATCCTGATTCCACTCACGGTGCTCGGGACCGCTGGCACGGTGTTGAGCTATGGGCCCCGCTTCGGGCGTGATGCCTCGGTCGCACTCCTGGCGATCATGCTCGGGCTCAAGGTGCTGGAGTTGAAAGCGCTGCGCGATGCGACGGTCGTGATCTGCCTCGGCTTCTTCCTGATCATCACCAATTTCCTTTACTCCCAGACCATAGCGACCGCGTTGTACATGCTCGCCATCATGACCTGGCTCACCGCGACGATGGTCGCCTTCCAGGATCGCAACCGCGCGCTGTCGCCGCTGCGGGCGTTGCGCACTGGTGCAACGCTGATTATGCAAGGCGCGCCGCTCATGCTCGCCCTGTTTCTCCTGTTCCCGCGCGTGCAGGGGCCGCTGTTCGGTTTTCCGCAAGCGACCTCGGCTGGTGTGTCGGGGTTGTCCGACAGCATGTCGCCTGGCAGCCTGAGCAGCCTGAGCTTGTCCGACGAAGTAGCGTTCCGCGTGCAATTCCAGGCGCCTCCACCCAAGGTCCAGAGCCTGTATTGGCGCGGTCCCGTACTGTGGGACTTCGACGGCACGACCTGGACCATGGGAGGCGCCGGCACCACCGCCACCGGCGGCGTGCATCACGAGGCGACCACCGCTCCAATCCAATACACCGTCACGCTCGAGCCACACTACATGCGCTGGGTGTTCGCGATCGACCTGCCTGACGCAGCGCCGCCTGGCACGGCCTTGACCAACGACTACCAACTATTGTCTTCGCGCCCGATCCGCACCCGGCTGCGCTACCAAGTCAGCTCGCGCCTGGGCTACCGGTACGGCCTCGATGAGCGGCCAGAGCTGCTGCGTCGAGCGCTGCGCCTGCCCCGCGGCTACAACCCGAAGGCAGTGGAACTTGCGCGTGCGATCCGGGCGCAGTCGCCCAATGACCTGGACGTGATCAACAACGTACTGAACAGGTTCCGCACCGAGCTCTTCTTCTACACGCTGGTGCCGCCGGAGCTGGGACGCGATTCGGTGGATGAGTTTCTGTTCGTCACTCGCCGCGGTTTCTGCGAGCACTATGCCGCGGCCTTCGTTTTCCTGCTGCGCGCGGCCGGCGTGCCGGCGCGGGTGGTCACCGGCTATCAAGGCGGCGAGATGAATCCGGTGGGCGACTACATGATCGTCCGCCAGTCCGAAGCGCATGCCTGGGCTGAAGTGTGGCTGAAAGATCAAGGGTGGGTGCGCGCCGACCCGACCGCGGCCGTTTCGCCCGCGCGCATCGAGGCCGGGATTGCAGCCGCGGTGCCGGCCAGCGACCCGCTTCCCATTTCGGTGCGTGGCAGCTTCGAACTGCTGCGGCAACTGCGCTTCACCTGGGACGCGATGGCCAACTCGTGGAACCAGTGGGTGCTGGGTTACAGCCCCGAGCGCCAGATGAAGCTGCTGAGCGATGTCGGATTCGGCGCGGCCACGTGGCAAACGCTGGCCGTGCTGCTGATGGCTGTCGCCGGGACCGTGGTGGGCGTGATGGCGCTCCTGGTGTTGCGCAAGCTCGGGCTGGCGCCACGCGACCCGGTCACTCGGGCCTGGCGTGCCTTCTGCCGAAAGCTCGCCCGGCGCGGCACCGAGAGACGCCCCGGCGAGGGTCCGCGTGACTTCGCTCGGCGCGCTGCCGCGGAGCAACCCTCGCTCGAGCCCATGATCACGGCCATCACCGAGCTCTATGTCGCCCTGCGCTACGCTGGGAAAAGCGGAAAGGTGCAGGCGCGGCGCCTGCGAGAGTTAGTCAACTCGCTTTAGAACAACACGTCTTGCTCTAGAACAGCACGTCGCGCTTGATGCCGGAGCGCCGCAGTATCCGGCGCAGGCTGGACAGGGCCTCGAGCTGGATCTGGCGCACGCGTTCACGGGTCAGATTGAGATCCTGGGCCAACTGCTCCAGGGTGCAAATGTCGGTGCCATTCAAGCCGTAGCGCCGCTCGATCACGCTGCGTTGGCGCTCTGCCAGCTGGTCGAGCCACGCTTCGACCTGCTCTTCCATCTCCGCCAGCTCGAGACGGGCCTCGGGCGTGAGGCTGTTCTCGTCCGCCAGCGACTCACCGACCGACAGCATGGGATCGATGTCCAGCGGCGCGTCCAGAGAGGCCATGCGCTCGTTGAGCAGCAGCAGGCGCCGCACGTCGTCGGCCTCACTGTCCAGCAGGTGCGCCACGTCCTCGGCGGTCGGCTCGCGGTCCGAGTGGGTTTCCAGGTGGCGCATAGCGCGCAGGACCATGTTCAGTTCCTTGATCACATGCACCGGGAGCCGAATGGTGCGTGACTGATACATGATGGCGCGCTCGATGCTCTGGCGAATCCACCATGTCGCATAAGTCGAGAAGCGAAAGCCGCGCTCGGGGTCGAACTTCTCGATGGCGTGAATCAGGCCGAGATTGCCTTCCTCGATCAGGTCGAGCAGCGCGAGGCCGCGGTTGGCGTAGTGCTTGGCGATGTTCACCACCAGCCGCAGGTTGTGCTCGATCATCTTCTGCCGCGCCTCGAACTCGCCCGCCTTGGCCAGGCGCGCGAAGCGCAACTCCTCCTCCACCGTCAGCAGGTGGTTCTGGCCGATCTCATTGAAGTAGAGCTGGGTCACGTCGGAGAGCAGATCGGCGCTGGCGTAATCGTCCTCCACCGCCACCGGCTCCGGATGCGCGAGGAAGGCTTCTTCCTGCGGGTCATCCCCGAGAGAATGATTCTCCTCGTTCATCACGCCCCTTCCGGAGGCAGGTACTTGAGGGGATCGACCGGCTTGCCCAGGCGCCGGATCTCGAAATGCAGGCCAACCCGCTCCGAGTCGGTGCTGCCCATCTCGGCGATCTTCTGACCCTTGCCCACACGCTCCCCTTCTTTGACCAGCAGCTCACGGTTGTGAGCATAGACGCTGAGGTAGGTACTGTTGTGCTTGATAATAATCAGCTTACCGTAACCTCGCAGGCCGCTTCCACTGTACACCACTTTGCCCGCGGCGCTGGCCACGACGGCCTGACCCGTGCTGCCGCCAATCGCCACGCCTTTTGGATTCGGTCCCTGGTTGAAAGCGTGCAGCAGTTTCCCCGTAGTGGGCCACACCCATTGCAGCGACTCCTGCGTGTCCGGTGCGTTCGCGTCGTTCGCAGCCCTGGCCGATGCAGCCGGCGGCGGGGGCGGCGATGGAGCTTTCTGCGGCACTCCGGTGGCTACCGGAGCCGGTGCCGGTGCCGGGCCCGGGGGGGGGGACGGGGCCGATGCAGCGGGGCGAGGCGCGGGCTTGAGATCCGGCGGCACGGGCTTGGTCTCCAGTGCCGGCATCTTGCTGGGCTCGCGGGTGAGTTGTGCCAGCGCCTGCTCCGAGTAGGGCGCTTTGATCCCCTTCGGCGCGGACTTCAGCGGTGGTGGCGGGGGGGCTTCCAGCGGCTTCGACTCGATCGGCTGCTCGGCGCTCACTGGAACGGCGATCACGCCCTCGGGTTCACCCGCGTCGGGCTTCCAGCCCGGCGGCGCGCGCAGGCGAAGTTGCTGGCCGACCTTGATGAGGTTGGGATCTTCCAACTGGTTCCACGCTGCGAGGTCCTTGTAGTCGAGGCCGTGGTCGAGCGCGATGCTGTATAGCGTGTCGCCGCGCTTGACGGTATACGATTCCGGCCGCCAGTCTGCCTCCGTGGCCGTTTCGACCGTGGCGCCAGCTTCGGATGCGGGCGCGGCGGCGGACTTCGCCGTGGATGGCATCGGTGTGCCGGCGGACTTGGCTACAGCAGGAGGCGCCGTGCCGGACGCAGGTGATGTGGTCGGCTTGGAGGCCGCCGCGACCGGAGGCTTAGCCGGCGCGTCGGGAGGCTTTGCCGCTTTGCGATAGTCGCTGACCCGGCGTTCGGACACTGGGGCGGACGTTGTCTCGCAACCGCTGAGCGGCAGCACAGTCACGCACAAGATAGAGATGCCGATCCAGCGCCTGGCACTCAAGCTCGGACCTCCGCTGCCTGCGCCAACGCGCTCTCCCGCCCGCCCTAAACCGCAGCCCCGGGGACCAGTGGAACGAACCGCACCGGCTCGAGGCTCTGCGTAGCAAAGCCCTCGGCTTCCCGAGTGATGAGGGTCAGCAACTGCTCGCGGCTGCCGAGCGGCATGACCAGACGGCCTCCGGGGGCGAGCTGCGCGAGCAGCGCTTCGGGCACATGGGTCGCCGCCGCCGCCATGACGATCGCATCGTAGGGCGCAACGTCCTTCAGCCCGAGATGACCGTCGGCATGTTTGACGCGAACGTTGGAGATGCGCAGCTCGCGCAGGTTGCGCCGCGCTCGCATGAGCAGTTGGGAGATGCGCTCTACCGAGTAGACGTGCCGCGCCAGGCGCGAGAGCACGGCGGCCTGGTAGCCGCAGCCGGTGCCGATCTCCAGGACGTTGTCCAGGGGACCGCCGGCACGTGCCAGCTCGAGCATCCGCGCCACGACCCACGGGTTGGAGATGGTCTGGCCAAATCCTATCGGCAGGGCGATGTCCTCGTAGGCGCGGTGCGCCAGCGCCTCGTCCACGAAAATGTGACGCGGCACCTCGGCCATCGCGCCGAGCAGCACCTCGTCGCGAACACCCTGCTCGCGCAGCCGCTGCACCATGCGCGTGCGAGTGCGCTGGGAGGTCATCCCGATGCCGAGGTGCTTGCTGCTCATCGGGAGGCGACGAGTACGGTTGCAGCCGCTCCGGCTAGCGACCGGCCAGCTCTGCGGGTCCAGCCCGTGTCGGATCGGGACGGGAGGGATCGGACGTGAGCCAGCCGCGCAGTGTGTCGAGCTGGGCATAGTGAGTCAGATCGATCTGTAGTGGCGTAATGGCCACGAAGCGTTCCGACACGGCATGGAAGTCGGTACCCTCGCCAGCGTCCTCTGCGTCGCCCGCCGCTCCGATCCAGTACACCGTCTCGCCGCGCGGATTGGTAGACTTGATCACCGCTTCTGCCTTGTGTCTGCGTCCCAGCCGCGTGACTCTCACGCCGCGTAACTCGGAGTAGGCCACGTCGGGAACATTCACGTTGAGCAGTACCGGCTGCTGGAAGGGGTGGTCCTGAAAGCGGCGCACCAGGTCTGCCGCCACCCGTGCCGCTGCCGGATAGTTGCCCCCCGCCTTGCTCGCCAGTGACATTGCGATGGACGGAATGCCCAGCAGGAAACCCTCGGTGGCGGCGGCGACCGTGCCCGAGTAGATCGTGTCATCGCCCATGTTCGCACCGTGATTGATCCCGGACACGACCATGTCGGGAAGCGTATCGAGCATTCCGGTTACAGCCAGATGCACGCAGTCGGTGGGAGTGCCGTTGACATAGTGAAAACCGAGGTGTGACTTGCGCACCATCAGCGGTCGATCGAGAGTAAGGGAGTTGCTGGCGCCGCTGCGGTCGCGCTCCGGCGCCACCACGATGATTTCGGCCAGGGGAGAGAGGGTTTCCGCCAGGATCGAGAGACCTGGCGCGAAGTAGCCGTCGTCGTTGCTCAGCAGGATGCGCATTTCGATGGCGGCAGGGCGGGCCTGCGCGCCTGCACTGCGGCGCAGCGCGCTGCAGTCAAGTTAGGAAACGGGCAGAACTTAAGAAGTGGTCGGGGCGAGAGGATTTGAACCTCCGACCACTTGCACCCCATGCGGGGGAAGTGGTGTGTCACGGCTGTTCATCCCAGTCCTCCGAACCTCTGTTAATCCTTGAAGTTCCAGTCTTTTACACCTATAGTTCAATTCAGCGTGTACCACAGCTTTTCATCTCTTGCCGGAGACTCTGTGTACCACGCTGCGTACCACGGAGGCCTCGACGACAATGCTCACAGATAAGCGACTGAAAGCGCTGAAACCGACTGGGATTATATACGAGGTCGCCGACCGCGAGGGTCTGAGCGTCCGCGTTTCTCAAGCCGGATCAGTCACTTTCCAATACCGCTACCGGATCAACGGCAAGCCCGAGCGCTATCGGCTGGGCACGTACTCCGACATGACCCTCGCGGAAGCCCGGGAAGCGCACCAGAAGGCGCGCAAGCTGGTCAGCCAGGGTATGAGCCCCATCCGTCACCGCCGCGAGCAGCACCAGGCTGAGGAGCGGGCCAGACGCGAGGCGGAAGGCGCAGACACGGTGCGGGGCCTCGGCGAAGAGTTCATGGCGCGGTACATCGAGCGGGAGCGCAAGCGGCCCGAGTCGGCGCGCCAGATCCTCGACGCGGACGTGCTGCCGGCGCTTGGCGACATGAAGGCCAAGGACGTGACCCGACGCGACGTGATCCGCATGCTGGACGCGATAGTGGATCGCGGCTCGCCCGTTCAGGCCAATCGTACCGCGGCCCTTGTGAAGCAGATGTTTCAGTTCGGCGTCGAGCGCGGGATCATCGAGGCGAACCCTTGCAGCGACATCCGCCGGCAGACCGTCGGCGGCACAGAGGAGTCACGCAGCCGGGCCCTCAACCATGACGAGATCCGCGTGCTGTGGATGGGACTCGGTCAACTTTCCCAGCGAAAGACCGACAGCAAGCCGGCGCCCTTCAGGAAGCTAAAGCCCGAGGAGAGAAAGCCCGCTTGGATCAGCAAGCCTCTGGCGGCTGCCCTCAAGCTTCTCCTGGTTACGGGTCAGCGTCGGGGCGAGCTGGTCAAGGCGAAATGGGCGTACTTGGATTTCAACGACGCTGTCTGGACCATCCCGGCCGAAAACTCGAAGAACGGGCGCAGACATGACGTCCCGCTCTCACCGCTTGCGGTGGAACTGTTCGGCGAGCTAAAGGGCTTGGCGGGCAAGAGTGACTACGTCCTGCCCTCCTACGACCAAAAAAAACCAATCACCGAGCGCGCCCTAACCAAGGCAGCAGAGCGCGCCCGCCCCTTCATCACGATCGACAATGACGGAAGGGCCGAAGCCATTGCGCACTGGACGCCGCACGACCTGCGTCGCACGGTAGCCACACAACTGAGCGAGTTGGGTGCGCTCCCGCATGTTGTCGAGAAGATCCTCAACCATACCCTGCAAGGCGTGATGGCCGTCTACAACCGGCACGACTACATGCACGAGCGCCGGCAGGCCCTCGACCTTTGGGCCGAACGGTTGCGCCCGATCATTGAGGCCGAGGATGGGAAGGTGAAGTTTCTGAAGCGGCAAGCGGCCTGAGTGCAATACACTGAGCGCACGCCAAGCCTAGGGTAGCTCCCGAAGAGCCGGACACCTTCGCCGGTCTGGCTTGGTTTCTATCTCGAAGGACGCACCAGAAGGAGTGCGGCCATTTCGTCCTCATATTTCGAATACCTAGAGCAGGCTCAGGAGTTCGCCATCATCCAGGCCGCATATGCCTGGGCCCCGATGCTGCCACCGTCCGACTACGAATGGTCAGTGATCTATGGCGAACAAGACCAACGCGTTGCCCGTGACCTGGAAAGCTGGCCAGATGCTCTTAGCGTCTACTTCACGCTGAAGAAGAGCGCTGAGGCAAGATTCATTCAGGCGAAGCTTGTCTATGACGCCGAGGGCAGACTTGACTGCTCCAAGACAGTAGTCAGGCGTGGGGTTCTGGTGGAGCTGGCCCGGGAGCGCGGAGAAACGCCCCTTTTCCTCTGGAACGACCTCAACCCCCAACCTAAACCCGGTAAGGGACCCGCCGCGTTCTATTCCGCTCTTGAGCTCTTGTTTTCGGACCTGGAGAGCCGAGCGCTGAAAGTCGGGCAGCAGTTCAGTCGAGAGAAGATGCCAGGCATCAAGGCGAATCTGCAGGAGATCGCTGCGAAGTTCGATCCGGTTCTGGACGGGTTGACCCTCCGCACCTTCGACGACTACATACAGGGACGCTGCAGATTCGGACCAGGGGCACGCTCGACCGCGTTCTATCGGGATCTCTTCCCGGAGTTCTTCAAGATGTGATCCTATGAAACTGGCGAAGATCAGAACTTGAAAGCCGCGTTGCGCCTGACTTCGCCAGTTTCTTCGCCAGTTCGCCAGTTTTGCTCAATGCACTCCTCGCCTTAGATTGGGTCCTGTTGAGACGGCGTGGTCCGCCTCAGAAAGGAGAGGCAAGCTTTGGGCAAATCAATTATTCGGTGGCCGGTGGTCCGCGCAAAAATAGGGCTGGGCCGGTCTACGGTGTGGAGAATGGAATGCGCTGGGCTATTCCCGCGGCGCGTGCAATTAGGGGCCAACGCTGTCGGCTGGCACGCCGACGAGGTTGACGCGTGGCTCGCATCTAGGCCGTGCGCAAGGGTCTCGCATGAGGAATTCGGGACAGGGTCGGGGTCATGAGCGCCGACCTGTTGCTCGGCAGGCTCGAAGGCGTCAAGGGTCGGAACGGCCAATGGCGGGCGCGCTGCCCCGTGCACGGCAGTAGAGGCGGAACGCTCGCGATCCGCGAAGAGCCCGATGGCCGGTTGCTCATTCACTGTCACGCGGGATGCGCGACCAGCGACGTCCTGGCCAAGGTCGGGTCGGACTGGGAAGACCTGTTCCCCGAACGGCTGAGCGACGAACGCCTACCGCGCGTGAGGAAGCCCTGGAAGTCGAGCGACGTGATACAGGCGCTCCGCTTCGAGCTGGGCGTTGCCTGGGTCGTCCTGGCCGACGTGAGCGCCGGCAAGGAGATCAGCCAATCCGATCGGGTTCGCGCTGGTGTGGCTCGTGAGCGGTGCCTGCGCTTCATGCGAGAGCTCGACCATGCCCACTGACCCGGCTGCACAGTCCGCGACGATCCATAAGCTGATCGTGGACAACGACGCGGCGACGGCCAAGAAGACGGCCGAAGCGCTGGAGGATTTCTACGCGTACATGCCGATGCACCGCTACCTGCACGTTCCGACCCGGGAGCTGTGGCCGGCCGAATCCGTCAACGGGCGGCTGAGCTGGCCGATGGAGGGACGCAAGCCGATCAAGCCGGCGTCCTGGCTGGATCAGCATCGCCCGATCGAGCAGTTGATCTGGTCGCCCGGTGACCCGGAGGTGATCGAAGGCAAGGTCGTAGATCAAGGTGGATGGGTGGCGTCCGATACGCGGGTGTTCAACTTGTACCGTGCGCCGGCCATTGTGAAGGGCAACGCCCATGCGGCTGTTCGCTGGCGTGATCATCTTGAATGCCTGTTTGGTGAACACGCCGGTCATGCGCAGCGCTGGCTGGCGTCCAAGATCCAGGCTCCGGGCGTCAAGGTCAACCATGCGCTGGTGATCGGTGGCGCGCAGGGGATCGGCAAAGACACATTGCTCGAGCCGATCAAGCACGCGGTCGGCGCGTGGAACTGGTCGGAGATCAACCCCGCGCAGCTGCTTGGCCGATTCAATGGATGGACGAAGGGCGTGATTGTCAGGGTGTCGGAGGCGCGTGACCTGGGCGACGTGGACCGCTATCAGTTTTACGAGCACTCGAAGGTCTACATGGCAGCGCCGCCGGACGTGCTGCGGGTGGACGAGAAAAACCTGAAAGAGCACTACGTCGCGAACGTGTGCGGCGTGATCATCACGACCAACCATCGAACCGCGGGAATCTACCTTCCTCCGGACGACCGGCGCCATTTTGTGGTCTGGTCGGCATCCACTAAAGAGGACTTCGACGCCGCCTATTGGACGCGTTTGTGGCGGTGGTATGCAGACGGAGGACTTGCCGACGTGGCGACCTACCTGCGTGAGATGGATCTGTCGGGCTTCGATGCGAAGGCCCCTCCGCCCAAGACCGAAGCATGGGAAACGATCGTCCACTGCAACATCTCGGACGACGACGCGGACCTGGCCGGATTGGTCGACCAGATGGGCGCACCCAATGTGGTCACGGTGGACGAGTTGCGCGAGGCGGCACGCAATCGGCAGCAGACCGCCATGACCGAGTTCCTGACCGATGGCAGAACCCGGCGCCAACTACCCTATGCGCTCGAGCGCGCGGGATACGTCCCATGCATCAACCCGAACGCGAAGGACGGCCGCTGGATATTGGGACTACGCAAGGAGACGGTGTACGCGAAATCGGGGTTGACGCGACAGGAGGCGATCAGGGCCGTGACCGAGAAGATGAGGGCCAAGTCATGAAAGTCACGGAAGTCATGATTTTCCATCCACAAGGGATTTTTTATGGTGACGATGGAAGAACGTGACTTTCACGACTTTCGTGACTTTGAACTGGCTCCTTACTGCGTCTGCTGCGCGTGGCTGTGGATGGCGAAGACTCCACCTTGGTGAGCCTCGTCGCGTTCTCGGATACGGCCGTGCAAGCGCTGCTTGAGCTGCGCAAGGGCGACCAAGCGGCGGTCGCGGGGAGCGCCAAGCCGACGTCGTGGACGGGACGCGACGGGAAGGAGTGCCACGGCCTCAGCATCATCGTGGAGCGCGTCATGAGCTTGTACGAGGTACGGCAGCGGCCGCGAGGAAGCCGGGGCCGACCGGGGCGAGGACTCGAAGCCACCGCAGTCGAGGGGAACCCGCACACCGCAGCAGCGGTGCCGATCGATAACATGGCCGACGAGATCCCGTCCTGATGCGCCGCGCCGCTTTGCCCCCTGACCCCCTGTCGTTGCACTCGCAACTATACTACCGTCGACCTGAGGGCTAAGCGATGGACGACATCAAGTACTTCCGCACCGATCGGCCTGAGGCGGTGGCCCGCGATCTGGTGGCGAGGCACGGGCGCTGCTGGGTGGATGGCAACTGGACGCTGGTCAAGTACCGGCTGGACCCGCCCAAACTGGGGCACGTCCAGAAGTACTACGTGGGGCGCAGCCGATCGGCGCGCGACTTGCAGAACTGGGCTCGGTTCGGCGGGTTGGCGATCGAGACCTGGAGGGAACGCCCGTATCGCAACACCAACCCGAGCACACCGGCGCTGCTGTTCCTCGAATGTCCTATGAGCATTGCGGAGCTGGAGGCCCGCAGCCTGCACTGCCGCGGTGTGGTGGTGGTCTACCGCCCGCTGAGCTGGGATCTGTGGGACAGTTGGGTGGAGCTGTCCTCTCCTGGGGAAGACGCGTGCCGCCGGTTCCACGCCGGGCTCGAGTATCTGCATCAGCGGATCACCGTCGAGCAGGCAGCGATCACCTCCGCAATGGGATACGACACCGTCGACACGGTGCCGGTATCCCTGGCCGATCACCGCAACGCGCTACGCCTGGCGCGGGCCATGGGGGTGCTGGACGAACTGCTGTCGGCAGAGTGCCAGCCGGTCAATCTGATCCTGCGTCCCGAGCACGGCGAGCTGCTGGAGACGTGGGAGGCCATCGAGCGCAGGGCCCCGCAGGGCGCCGGGTGGCGCGTGGTGAGCGACGACCTGTTCCCCGGGTACCACAACTGGCGCTTCGAGCTGATGCAGATGGCGCGCATGGGCTACGTGTTTCTGGGCGAGCCTCAGGCCTTCATCAAGCTGGACCGTCAGCCGCAGTTCGAGCGCGCGCAGGTGATCCACGACGACGCGCTCATCCGCTTTCGGGAAGTCGCACGGCTCGTCATGTCCTGGCCATCCTACCCGCTCGACCACCTGCCCGACCCGATCAAGACGCGGCGCCCGCGGCGCTCCAAGAGAAAGCCAGACGAGGGCAGCGCGGAGGAGATCATAGCGCGGGGACGTGCACTCCTGGCCAAGAGCGCGACCGCACAGGCACCGCAGCCGGCCGAGGCGCCCCTCAACGCTGCCTCAGCGAGGCGCCCCTCTCCATTGAGGACAAGCGCACCCACATCCACCGACTGCAGTATCCTGCTCATAGCTACGCCGGCGCGCCGAGATGAGTCGAGCGGAGCAGAGCCCAGGACCGGGGGCGCAAGAATCAGGCGCCGAGATCTCGGCACTGAGGGCAACGCGTGAACCGAGATCAGCAGCGGGGGAAGGTCCGTGGGAGCGATCGTCGAGGTGTTCATTCCGGACATTGGGGATTTTAAGGATGTACCGATCATCGAGGTGATGGTGAACCAGGGCGACACCGTACAGTCGGGGGATTCCCTCATCACACTCGAGAGCGACAAGGCCATGCTGGAAGTGCCCGCGCCTTGTGCCGGCGTGGTGAAGGAGATGAAGGTGCAGATGGGAGATAAGGTCTCCCAGGGATCGCCAATCCTAACGCTTGAACTGGACGAGGGCGCCGGCGTAGCACTTGGGGCGACGAAACGGATCACCCGGACACATCAGGCAGCGGCAATAGGGGGAGCGATGAATGAGCACCAGCGGTGGATTCTATTTGCTGCCGCGGCAGTCGTTGTGGCCATGTTGCTGTTCCCACCTTTCCGTTCCCAGGGAATTAATGGACTAGTGATGAGTGCGGGATACGGGTTTCTTTTCGATCCTCCTCGCCATCCGTGGAGTAATAATTACTACGCCTCCATAGACCTGGGGACGCTGTTAGTTCAATGGGTCGCCGTGTTTCTCGTCGCTGGAATCTTGTGGTTCGCGTTTCGGGACAAGGGTTGAGACCTGAAAACGGCGAGCACTATTGGCGCAGGGAGGGACTATGCAAAAAGTCATCGCGATGATGGCTCTCTTAGTTGTTGCAAGTTGCGGGGGCATGCCCACTCAACGCGGTATGGATCAGTTGATGCAGTCGTGGGATCACGGAAACGTCAACGACTTCATAGCGAAAGCAGGACCGCCAGCCCAAGTGTATGACATGCCGAATGGCAACAAGGTCTTTGTGTTTGGGCGTAGCGAAACATATACAACGCCTGCCTATACGAGCCCAACCACAACGACAGTTCAAACGATCGGCAACACCGCATACGCCACGACATATCCTGGTACGACCTCCGGCGGTCAATCAGTCACAACATCCTGCACCATTTTCTTTGAGGTTGATTCATCCCAGACCATTGTTTCGGGGCATTACGAAGGAAATAATTGTCGCGTGCGTGAGCGGAATTGAGGCGTATCAACTTGTCTCTTGCGTTGCTCGTGACTGCCTTTGCGGGGATGAGCTTAGCGAGACGGCGCGAGGTGAACTGACAACAAGCGACAAGAAAGAAGACAATGACGAAACCAGCATCCTGACTGGTCGCCCGCCTTGTCCTTAAGGACCCAAAAACGGTGAGCGGATTCGGAAACGGCTCTGCGAAAGCGGACCGGGAGTCGGGGGGTGGCCCGGTGGGTCCCCGAGTTGGCGTCACATGCCGAAGGACGCAAGAGCAGTAACGCTCCGTCGCCAAGCTCAGCCTCTCTGCGCCGAGCGTCGGACCCTCCCCTTGATCTCTCGATGTTCCCAAACGACGAGACGCCGTGTCCTTGTTCCTGGCGAAGTGGCGCGGGAATAGGACGGCGTCACTTGATCTGCAGCAGGCGGTCCGCAAACCTGAGGGCCAGCGGTGTGACTTCGATTGGGTAGTTTCCGTAGTCCGAAGTGCGGATTCCCTGGAATCCCCTTAGGTGCAGAAGGTTGTATACGTTTAACTCGCCTACAAGGCCGAGTAGTAAAGGCGGCTCTAGGCTGGCGAGTTCGGTACAGAGTCGATCGAAGTTCAACACGAAAGATCCTGGGACCTCCCCAACTCTCGCTTCCTTTCGCGCTACGCGGACGCACACGCTCAGCACCTCGATCGCGCCCGTCGACAAATTCTCAATGCATCGCGTGAAGTGGTCCAGCTCGGTATAACCCAGCTTGTCCGGGTCGCGCTCCTTCAGCAGCGCATTGGCGACTATGTTCGCAGCCGCTCTAAGCTTGTCATGGTTGTGTGTCCGAATGATCGTGAGATAGCAAGACTTGAACACCTCGACGACCTCATCCCTGAGCACAAACTCACTGTCGACGCGATCCCCCAACTCGGTGATCCTCTGATGGAATACATCGACAGCCTCGTTGATGGAGCGTTGTGTGTGTCCATCGACGTAGTCGCCGATCAGACTAGACACAGGGGCACCGACAAGCGGGAAGAACTGGAGCGCAGCCTTTACGAACGCGGTGAGATGCTCCTCACGGGTGCGGGGGATCGTCCGGAGGCCCGGTTTCTTTCGGGCAAGCGGCGCACGCGCCAAGTTAATCGCCCCACCGCGTTTGTGGCACACCTCGGCGTTCCCGGTCGACGCGCGACACCTCCATCGCAAGTCGCTGGCCCTTGAAGCCTGCTGCAAGGCGAAACATCGCAACCTCCCGCGGCCCAGCTTCAAAGACGGCTTCTGCTAGCTCCTGTGGCTGCTGTGGGCAATCCCGGAAATGGCTGCGGCCTTCGAGCACGTCTATCCACTCAAGCGCCGCCTCAAGGTGCTCAATCGGACACTCCTGAGCAGCTTTCAGCCCACCGTCCCCTGGCTTCATTCCCTACCTCGCGTCATCGCGACGCCCGCGGGAGCCAAACTCCGCGCGTTGCGTACCCTGCGTGACAAGCTGAAAAGGCACCTGACCCTCGGCAATGACGACTCCGTTCGCCGCAAGCAGGTCGGGGATCATCACGCGGAGCTTGACGAGCAAATCCTCGATGGTGTCGGCTTCCGTTGCGAGCCCCGGCACATCGTCACTGGTCGCGGCCCAGACCTGCGCCTCCTCGTCCCAAGTTGCTTTCACGTGGTAGGTCATTGGACTCGTCTCCGTCCGTTTCGCAGGGCCAGTGTGGCACGCATGCAAGGTGCTTACCAGCGCACTCTGTGTACCACGCTGCGTACCACAAAGCGAAAGGGCTAGAGGTTGGCCGCTCTAGCCCTTTGATTTTCCTGGTCGGGGCGAGAGGATTTGAACCTCCGACCACTTGCACCCCATGCAAGTACGCTACCAGGCTGCGCTACGCCCCGACTTGCCGCCGATTATAGCAGAACAACATGCGCGTCGACCCTGATGACGGCGGTGCCGCTTGCGATGCTGACACAGGCACATTCAGCGCAGTGAATCGAGGACGCTCTTGATCTCTTTGCGCAGGGTCGCGGAGCTGACCTTGGCGGCGGAACCCGGGGTGGCCTTGGTTGCCTGCTCGACCGCTTGGTCGAGACGATGGCGGGCTCCGCTGATGGTGAAACCTTCTTCGTACAGTAGCTGACGGATGCGGCGGATCAGCAGGACTTCGTGGTGCTGGTAGTAGCGCCGATTGCCGCGCCGCTTGACCGGCTTCAACTGGGTGAACTCCTGCTCCCAATAGCGCAGCACATGCGGCTTCACCCCGCACAATTCGCTGACCTCACCGATAGTGAAGTAGCGCTTGGCCGGGATCGCGGGAAGACTAGGCTTGCTGGGGCTGCTCGGACTCTCGTCCATGGTAGTTCTTGTCCACCATCGCCTTCAGCTTCTGGCTGGCGTGGAAGGTTACCACCCGGCGTGCGGTGATGGGGATCTCCTCACCGGTCTTGGGGTTGCGTCCCGGGCGCTGGGGCTTGTCGCGCAACTGGAAGTTCCCGAAACCCGACAGCTTGACGCCCTCCCCGGCCTCGAGCGCCTTGCGCACCTCCTCGAAGAAGCACTCCACCATGTCCTTGGCTTCGCGCTTGTTCAACCCCACTTTTTCGAACAGGAGATCGGCCAGATCGGCCTTGGTGAGCGTCATCTCACAACCTCAGTCGCGCAGTTTTCCGCCAAATTGCCCACCCAGCCGATCCACCAACTGAGCCACGGCCGAATCGA
Source organism: Gammaproteobacteria bacterium (assembly GCA_041487115.1). GTDB lineage: Bacteria > Pseudomonadota > Gammaproteobacteria > Burkholderiales > SHXO01 > SHXO01. The sequence continues at coordinate 8,378 of JBGPMS010000008.1, read as the reverse complement.
CCTCAGAATCCGTCATAGTCTTTTGAGTATCTTGCAATAACACTCGGAAAGCAAGACTTTTTTTGCCGTTTTCCACCCCTGCGCCACGGTACAAGTCGAACACTCTGACGCTTTCCACCTGGGCCGGTTTGTGCACCGCAAGATCATCTAAAATGGCCTGGATCGGCACGTTTTCCGGCAGGATCACCGAAATATCGCGACTTACGGCAGGGAATTTCGGTACCTCACTATAGGCTGGCATATCGACTCGCTGCAGGGGCGCCGCGTCGACTTCGAACACGACCAGCGGACCGGGGAGCGCATATTTCTGCTGCCACCGGGGGTGCAGTTCCCCGATCCACCCGATGCACTCGCCTTGCAACAGGACGCGGGCGGAGCGTCCTGGATGCAGCGCCGGATGCGCGGCGGGTTCGAACCGTGCCCGCTGTGGCGCGATCAAGGCTTCCAGATCGCCTTTGAGATCGAAGAAATCGACCGGGCGCATGGAAACACCCCACTGCTCCTCGCCGGCTGGTCCGAGGGCAACCGCGGCCACGCGCACCGGTTGGCGTATGCCCGCAACGTCGAGCGGGCCCTCGGGTGCTCCGGGCGTGCGCAAGAACGCACGGCCGATCTCGAACACGCGCACGCGTCCCGCGCGCCGGTTGACGTTGTAGCGCACGTTGGCAACCAGGCCGCCCAGGAGCGTGGTGCGCATGACCGAGAGCTGGCTGGCGATCGGATTGAGCAGCCGGATGGGGCTCGCGTTGCCGGCGAAGTCAGCTTCCCACTCCGGCTCCACGAAGCTGAAATTGATGACCTCCTGATAGTCCGCTGCGGCGATTCGGCCCCTGAGCGCGTGCGTCGAGCGAAACGTCTCGGGCGCGCTGCGCATCACCGCGTGCGCCAGCGGCGGGTTGGCAGGTATGTTTTCGTAGCCGTGGACCCGGGCCACTTCTTCGATCAGGTCTTCCTCGATCTCGAGATCGAAGCGGTAGGACGGCGGCGTGACCACAAAGGTTTCGTCCGCTGCGCTGCCCTCGCGCTGGAAGCGGAGTCCGAGCCTGGAGAAGATGCCGGCTATCTCCTCCGCCGCAACCGGCACTCCGATGATGCGTCGCGCCCGCGCCTCCCGCATGCGCACCGCCTTGCGATCCGGCAGAGCAGCCACCGTGTCCACTACCGGGCCCGGCTCCCCGCCGCAGATCTCGATGATCAACTGGGTCGCACGCTCGATGCCCGGGATATTGTTGTCGAAGTCCACGCCGCGCTCGAAACGATGCGAGGCGTCGCTGGTGAAGTTGTAGCGCCGCGCGCGGCCGGCGATGGCGTCGGGATAGAAGAACGCCGCCTCCAGGAACACGTGGTGGGTATCGAGATCGGCCTTGGTGCTGTCGCCGCCCATGATGCCTGCGAGGCCGATGGCACCGGAGGCATCGGCGATGGCGAGCACGTCGGGCTCGAGCTCCACGACCTGCTCGTTGAGCAGCTTCACACGCTCGCCCATGCGGCCGCAGCGCACATCGATGCCGCCCGAGAGTTTGTCCACGTCGTACACGTGCAGGGGACGGCCCAGCTCCAGCATCACGTAGTTGGTCACGTCCACCAGGGCAGAAATACAACGCTGCCCCGCCCGCTCGAGCCGCGCCCGCATCCATTCAGGCGTCGACGCACGCGCGTCGACATTGCGGATCACGCGGCCAGTGAAGCGGCCACAGCCGCTGGGGTCGGAGATCTTGACCGGGAACGCAGCGTCGCTGGCCTTGGTCACAGCGTGAATGACGGGCCGGTGCAGTTGCGCCCCTGTGAGCGCCGCGACTTCGCGCGCGACGCCGAGCACCGATAGACAATCAGCGCGATTGGGCGTCAGCTTGACGGTGAAGACGTGATCGTCGAGTCCAAGATAGTCGCGCACGTTGCTCCCCAGCGGAGCGTCAGGGTTGAGCGCGAGCAGCCCGCTATGATCATCGGACAACCCCAGTTCGCGCGCGGAGCAGAGCATGCCTTGACTCTCCACACCGCGCATCGTCGCAGGCTTGATCAAGAGGGGCTTGCCGGGTTCCTCTCCGGGCAGCGTTGCCCCGACCAGCGCGCACGGCGCTCTCATGCCGACTACGACGTTGGGTGCGCCGCACACGATGTTGAGCATACGGCCAGTGCCGGCATCGACCTGGCACACCGTAAGGCGGTCCGCGTTGGGATGCTTCTCGACCGCCCGCACCTCGCCCACCACCACGCCCGAGAAGGGCGGCGCCACCGGCTCGCAGGATTCGACTTCGAGACCGGACATGGTCAGCAGGCGGGCGAGCGCCGCCGTGGTCAGGGGCGGGTCGACCATCGAGCGCAGCCAGCTCTCGGAGAATTGCATCGGTCTAGTGTCTCGAGTCGGTCAGGCGAACTGCTTCAGAAAGCGCAGATCGCCGTCGAAGAACAACCGCAGGTCGTCGATCCCATAGCGCAGCATGGTGAGCCGTTCCAGTCCGCTGCCGAAAGCGAAGCCGATCCAGCGTTCCGGGTCGAGTCCGAAGTTGCGCACCACGCTCGAGTGGACCTGCCCGGCCCCGGAGATCTCCAGCCAGCGGCCCCGCTGCGGGCCGCTCTGGAACGCCATGTCGATCTCGGCCGAGGGTTCGGTGAACGGAAAGTACGACGGCCGGAAACGCACCTCCAGATCGTCGGTCTCGAAGAAGCGCCGCAGGAAGTCGGTATACACGCCCTTCAAGTCGGCAAAGCTGATGTGCTGGTCGATCCACAGGCCCTCGACCTGGTGGAACATGGGGGAATGCGTGGCATCGTTGTCCACCCGGTAGGTACGCCCGGGCGCGATGACCCTGATCGGCGGCCGGTGCTGCTGCGCGTAACGCACCTGCATCGGACTGGTGTGGGTGCGCAGCAGCAGTGGCAAACCGGTCGAGTCGCGGCCCTCGACGTAGAACGTGTCCTGCATCGAGCGCGCCGGATGATTGAGCGGATTGTTCAGCGCCGTGAAGTTGTACCAGTCGGTCTCGATTTCGGGGCCGTCGGCCACATCGAAACCGATGGAACCGAATATCGCTTCGACCCGCTGCCAGGTACGGATGATCGGATGAATGCCGCCAAGGCCGCGGCTGCGTCCAGGGAGCGTGACGTCGAGCGCCTCCTCCGCCAGCCTCGCGTCGAGCGCTGCCTGCCCGAGCGCCTCGCGGCGCGCGGCCAGCAGGTCCTCGATGCGCGCCTTCGCCTCGTTGATGCGGCCGCCGGCGAGCGGACGCTCCGCCGCAGGCAGCTTGCCGAGACCCTTGAGCAGTTCGGTAAGCGCGCCGGACTTGCCCAGGTAACGCGCCTTGGCCTGCTCCAGCTCGGCGCTGGAGGAAGCCCGCTCGAATGTCGCGGCGGCTTCGGCAACCAGTTTGTCCAGCGACTCCATGTCCGTTTTTCTCTGGTCGCTCTTGGCTTGAATGAGTTGGAGATCGATGCAAACAAAAAAGGAGGCCGGTGAGCCTCCTCTTCTGCTGCCGTCGCAGGATCAGGCGCCGAGGCTGGCTTTGGCCTGGTCCGCGATCTTCGCGAAGGCCGGCTTGTCGAACACGGCGAGATCCGCCAGCACCTTGCGATCGAGCTCGATGGCGGCTTTCTTCAGCCCGTTCATGAAGACCGAGTAGCTCAGCCCGCACTCGCGCGCAGCGGCATTGATGCGCGCAATCCACAACGCGCGGAACTCGCGCTTGCGCACGCGGCGGTCGCGATAGGCGTATTGCCCCGCCTTCATCACCGCTTCGTTGGCAATGCGGAATACGTTCTTGCGTCGGCCGCGGAAACCCTTGGCCTGATCCAGCACCTTCTTGTGGCGGGCGCGTGCCGTCACCCCACGCTTGACTCTTGGCATGGCTCGCTCTCCTTATGCGTAGGGAAGCATCGCCTTGACGGCGCGCGTGTTCGAAGCGTCCACCTGAGTCGTCCCGCGCAGATGGCGTTTTCGCTTGGTGCTCTTCTTGGTGAGGATGTGGCGCAGGAAAGCGCGCGAGCGCTTGATCCCGCCACCGCCTTGAACGCGGAACCGCTTGGCGGCACCGCTCTTGGTCTTCATCTTCGGCATGACTGCAACTCCTGTTTGACATGACGGCGGGTGGCCGCGCGTATGCGGCGCTTCAAAACCACGGCATCACTTGTTTTAGACCCCGGCGTGCCACCGGGTGCTTGTCTCAATGGATCGGCTTCTTCTTGGGCGACAACACCATGATCATTTGCCGTCCTTCCAGCTTCGGCATCTGCTCCACTACACCGAAGGGATCCAGGTCGGTCCGGATCCGCTCGAGCAGCTTGACGCCGAACTCCTGATGCGCCATCTCGCGGCCGCGGAACCGCAAGGTGACCTTCGTCTTATCGCCTTCTTCCAGGAAGCGGATCAGGTTGCGCAGCTTGATCTTGTAGTCACCCTCGTCGGTGCCCGGCCGGAATTTCACTTCCTTGACCTGGATCTGCTTCTGCTTGAGCTTGGCCTCGTGCCGCTTCTTCGCCTCGGCGTATTTGTACTTGCCGTAGTCCATGACGCGGCAGACGGGCGGCTTCGCGGTGGGCGCGATCTCCACCAGGTCCACTCCCGCTTCCTCGGCCATCTTGTTGGCTGCGGCGAGACTCACGATTCCGATCAACCGGACTTCGGGTGAGGTGATCTCTTCGTTGATCCGCGTATCTTTGTCTTTATCCTGAGCGATAAGTCGCACCTCCAGAAAAATTAAGCCGCCGCTGCGGGACCCGACTCTGCACTAAGGCGAGAGACGAAAGCGTCGACAAGCATCTGGCCCAGATCGACGCCGGCTCGCGTGCGCACGGCAACCACCTTCGAAGCCACCTCCTTGTCGCCCACGATCACCTGGTAGGGCAGCTTCTGAAGACTATGTTCTCGAATTTTATAGGTAATTTTCTCGTTTCTCAAGTCCGCTTCGGCACGGAAGCCGGCCTGCCGCAAAACTCTGGCGACCTCGCCGGCATATTCGGCCTGATGCTGCGAAATGTTCAGTACCACCACTTGCACCGGGGACAGCCATAGCGGCAGCGCCCCCGCGTGGTGTTCGAGGAGGATACCGATGAACCGTTCCATCGACCCGAGGATGGCCCGATGCAGCATGACCGGGACCCGGCGGGTGTTGTCCTCGGCCACGTATTCGGCGCCCAGGCGCCCCGGCAGGAAGAAGTCCACCTGCAGGGTCCCGCACTGCCATACCCGCCCGATGCTGTCCTTGAGCGAGAACTCGATCTTGGGGCCGTAGAAGGCTCCCTCACCCGGGGAAAGCTGCCAGGACAGGCCCTTGGAATCCAGGGCTTTGGCGAGGTCCGCCTCGCCCCGCTCCCAGGCCTCGTCCGCGCCGATGCGTTTGGCCGGGCGGGTGGCCAGCTTGATCAGGATCTCCTCGAAGCCGAAGTCCCGGTAGACCCGCTGCAGGAGATCGATGAAAGCCGCTGCCTCCGACTGGATCTGATCGTCGGTGCAAAAGATGTGGGCGTCGTCCTGCACGAATCCGCGCACGCGCATGATCCCATGCAACGCACCGGAGGGCTCGTTGCGGTGGCAGGAGCCGAACTCGGCCAGGCGCAATGGGAGATCCCGGTAGCTGCGGATGCCCTGGTTGTAGATCTGGATGTGGCCCGGGCAGTTCATAGGCTTGACCGCGTAGTCTCGATTCTCGGAGCTGGTGGTGAACATGTTCTCGCGGTAGTTCTCCCAGTGCCCCGAGCGCTCCCACAGAGTGCGGTCCATCACCATGGGCGTGCGCACCTCCTGGTAGTCGACCTCGGCGAGCACGCGCCGCAGGTACTGCTCCACCTGCTGCCAGATGGTCCAACCCTTGGGATGCCAGAACACCATCCCCGGCGCCTCGTCCTGCAGGTGGAACAGGTCCAGTTGCTTGCCGAGCTTGCGGTGGTCGCGCTTCTCGGCCTCCTCCAGCCGGTACAGGTAGGCGTCCAGTTCCTCTTTCTTCGCCCACGCGGTGCCGTAGATCCGCTGCAGCATCTCGTTGCGCGAGTCGCCGCGCCAGTAGGCACCGGCCAGCTTCATCAGCTTGAACACCTTGAGCTTGCCGGTGGAGGGCACGTGCGGCCCGCGGCACAGGTCGGTGAAGTTGTCCTGCTGGTACAGGGTGATGGCTTCGGTGCCAGGTATGCTCTCGATGATCTGGGCCTTGTAGTGCTCGCCCTGGCTCTTGAAGAACGCGATCGCCTCCGAGCGGTCCCAAACCGAGCGCTTGACCGGAATGTCGCGCTTGGCGATCTCGGCCATGCGCTTCTCGATCACGGCCAGGTCCTCGGGCGTGAATGGCCGCTTGTAGGAGAAATCGTAGTAAAAGCCGTCCTCGACCACCGGACCGATCGTGACCTGGGCGTCGGGGAACAGTTCTTTGACCGCGTGGGCCAACAGGTGAGCGGTCGAATGGCGCAGGATTTCCAGACCTTCCGCGTCTTTGTCGGTGACGATGGCAACCTGGCTGTCGCCGTCGATCACATGGCTGGTATCCACCAGTCGGCCATCTACCTTGCCCGCCAGCGCAGCGCGCGCCAGCCCCGGGCCGATGGCGGAAGCCACCTCGGCCACGGTCACCGGCGCTTCAAAGCGCTTTTCCGCCCCGTCGGGCAAGCGAACTACGGGCATGGGTAAGCCAAACAGATTGGGAAGGCCTCAGAAACGACAAGAGCCAGGGTCTCGAAGTCTTTTGGACTCCTGCTCCCCGACTCCTTATTTCCTGAAGTGGTAGGCGCGATTGGACTCGAACCAACGACCCCCACCATGTCAAGGTGATGCTCTAACCAGCTGAGCTACGCGCCTATGGGGCGGGAGTCTAACGGAAAAGCAAACCTAGCTCAAATCCATCGCGGGAACGGTACGCTCAGCGGATGGAGAACAGGCGGCTGAAGTTGGCTACGTCGAGGATCTGCTTGACCGAGCCGGTACAGTTGGTCAGGGACACGCTTTTGTGCGCGGCCTGCGCCTTCTCGCGCAGCATCAGCAGCATGCCCAGCGCCGAGCTGTCGAGATATTCGACGCGAGCGAGGTCGATCTCGAACTCGAGCACCTCCGGGGCATCGAGGGAGGGGGAATAGGAGTCCCGGAAGTCGCGGTGGGCGCTGAAGTCGAAGCGCCCATCCAACCGGATACTCACCTTGCCCTCGCTCTTGTCCACCGTCGCACGCATGCCCTGCTCCTGTTGATGCGGGGGTGCCGATGGGTGGTTATCGGACTTCCGGTCCGGAACTTGACCGACGCGGCAGAGGCCTGCTTGCTATGAGCGGGAGCCGCGCGCTACGTCTGGCAGGTCGTGCAGAAGCAGGTCGAACGCATGGGCGCGGCTGCGGACCTGGTCCAAGAGGTCGGGCGCCACCTCCGGCAAACGCCGCTCGATCACGGGATCGGCGATGCCGTCCAGCACGTCGACTGCCAGTCCGCTGACCTCTTCGATCAACTCCGCCACGCCTCGTGTGACCCGGTGCAGTTGCGCCAGGCTGCGCGAATCCAGCTTGGCGCCGCGCTTGAGCATGCAACCGCGGACTCGATGGCTGAACTGGTTGGCGCGGATCGACAACTCTCCCACTGCATCCGCCAGTTGCGCTGCGCTGCCGATGCCGGCCTGTACGCCCTCGAGCGCCATGTTCAGCGCCAGGAGGTTCGTGTCGTGGGTAGCTGCCTCGATCGCCGCGAGCAACCGGTTGAGGTCGTCGGAATGCTTGGAGTCCCTGCGGGCGCTTCTGATGCTTTGCATACTGTCTGGCCCTCCCGCCGGCGATTGGCGCCGGAAGCCGAAGGACAGCGTGGGTAGCCGTCTCTGACAGGTATATCGGCACAGTCGAGGCGAGCTTTAGAGGCGGCGCGCCGAGGTGACTGCCGGCATCTCGCCGATCACGGCCAGCAGGCGGCGGATCTGATCCAGGCCATTGACTTCAATCGTAAAGAACATCCGCGCCTCGAGATCGCGGGCCTGGGACGTCGCGGCGGCGACCCTGACTTTCTCACGCGAGAACACGTCCAGGATATCGCGCATCAGGCTCGGATGACTGGTGCCGTCGACCTCCACGTCCACCGGGAACCTTCCCTGGGCCGCGTCGCTGCCCCACTCCGCGGCGATCAGGCGCTCGGCCGACAACTGGGCCACGTTGGGGCATCTCTGCCGATGCACGGTCACCCCTCGCCCGCGCGTCACGAAGCCGATGATTGGATCGGGCGGCGCGGGCTTGCAACACTTGGCGAGTACTGTGAGCAGCTTGTCTACCCCTACGACCAGCACGTCGCCACGGCGACGCAAGTCTTGGCCAGGGCGCGCTGGGCTGATAGGCGCGTGTAGCGGCGTTTTCTCCGGCGCGGCACCCATGCCTGCCGCTCCGCTCTCCTCGCGCAATGCTGCCTGCACCTGGCGCGGCGTTACCTCGCC